>JBCNVC010000070.1:4352-7655 GCA_039630395.1 Candidatus Kryptonium sp.
GGTTCTTAAGGCAATTTTTGCCGCTTTTTCCGTCGGGAGAGCGTAGGTTTCATCCATTGAATTAGTGTGCAAGCTTTGAGTTCCACCGAGGACAGCAGCGAGAGCTTCAAAGGCTGTTCTTACTATATTGTTTTCAGGTTGTTGAGCTGTCAAAGAACAACCCGCTGTTTGAGTATGAAATCTCAACATCCAAGATCTCGGATTCTTCGCTCCATATTTTTCACGCATATATCTCGCCCAGATTCTACGAGCAGCTCTGAATTTAGCAATTTCCTCAAAGAAATCAAGATGTGAATTAAAGAAAAACGATAATCTCGGGGCAAATTCGTCAACATTCATTCCTGCGTTTATACAAGCTTCTACATAAGCCATGCCATCTGCAAGCGTGAAGGCAAGCTCTTGAACAGCTGTTGCCCCAGCCTCGCGAATGTGATAACCACTTATTGAAATTGGATTCCACTGCGGTACATAATCTTTTGCAAACCTTATTGTATCAACGATTAATCTAATTGATGGTTCTGGTGGATAAATCCATTCTTTTTGCGCAATATATTCTTTGAGAATATCATTTTGAATCGTCCCACGGAGTTGATTAAACTTAACACCTTGCTTTTCAGCCACAATAAGATACATTCCCCATATCATCGCAGCAGGAGC
Source organism: Candidatus Kryptonium sp. (assembly GCA_039630395.1). GTDB lineage: Bacteria > Bacteroidota > Ignavibacteria > Kryptoniales > Kryptoniaceae > Kryptonium. Next base: position 5,010 of record JBCNVC010000070.1, read on the forward strand.
ATTTATAGTCATCGAAGTTGAAACTTGATCGAGCGGAATATCTTTAAAAACAATTTCCATATCAGCAAGCGAGCTAACAGATACACCGCAAACTCCAACCTCACCCTCACTCATTGGATCATCCGCATCTATTCCCATAAGAGTTGGAAGATCAAAAGCAACGCTTAAACCAGTTTGACCATGTTTGAGCAAAAATTTAAATCTTTGATTTGTATCCTCGGGCGTCCCAAATCCCGCAAACTGCCTCATCGTCCACAATCTACCACGATACATATTGTAATGAATTCCACGAGTATATGGATATTCACCTGGAAATCCAAGCTTTTCCATATAGTCAAACTTTTCAAGATCATCAGGGGTGTAAAGCATTTTAACTTCCATATCACTCAAAGTTGTGAACTTTATCCCTGTTCTTTTCAATTCGGAATTTTCCGCTTTTTCAAGCCATTTATTTTTCGCTTCACGGATTTTGTCCGTGTTGTTCATAGTTATCTCCTCCCTTAGTTTGAATGAAACTTTTTTAAATTTAAACAATTTCAACTCTTTTGTCAAAAGCATCAACTCGGCTTCAAATGTCGCCAACATTATTTTAATTACTCCTAAACTCCAAGCTACTTAAATTAATCTTTAAGGTAGGTTCGCAAGCACCTTCCGCAACTCTTCAAAATGTTTCGGATCTCTCACATTGTATCGCCAATTTATGTAAGCGATTTTACCCTTTTTGTCAATAACAAAAATCGTTCGCTTGTTATAACCCGAATTTTCATCGTAAGATTCATAAATCTTTGCAACTTCATGTTTATGATCACTTAAAAGTTTGAATTGCAAATTTAAATGTTTTGCCCACTCATGATGAGAAAACACATAATCACCACTTATTCCTAAAACTTCTGCATCAAGTTTTGATAGTTCAGCAAAATTATCCCTAAATGTACACATCTCTACTGTACAACCCCCGCTCCAATCTGCTGGATAAAATGCTAATATGATATTTCGCTTCCCTATCAATTCTGAAAGACTGATCCCACTGAAAACAATTGAATCTTTCGTTGCATAAGGCAATTTAAAATCTGGGGCTTTGTCCCCAACCTTCAAAGATTGAGAATAGACATCTATGAAAAATATTGAGATCAATAAAGCAAACATTACTCTTTTCATGGCTTTCCTGCTTTTTTGTTTTAGTTTAAATAAATCAAATGTACCACTTGATTAATTTTGGCAAAAAAATTAATTTTTCAAAAAACGCTTGCTCGGAAAATGAAAGGAATCTTTATATTTTTATTTGCATTTATCTTCGTCTCCTGCACCTCCTCACGGTTAAGTCTCACAACTGACGAATTAATTTCAAAAATCAATCAAACAGCGAAGAAATATGGCGTAGGGCGCCTTGGAGTTTCCGCGAAAAATTTTATAACTGGTGAAACAATACAGATCAACGCTGATTCACTTTTCCCCACGGCAAGCGTTATCAAAGTTCCTATACCCGTTGAACTTTTTTACAAGTTTGAAGAAGGGAAACTCAAAAAAGATACACTCGTCTTACTTGCAGATTCACTAAAATATGGTGGCTCTGGCGTTCTCCAATATTTTTACAATGAAGCAAAGATCAAATTAATTGATGCTGCGGTCTTAATGATTATTTTGAGTGATAATACAGCAACAAATCTCGTGCTCGACTGCTTTGCTGATGAACACGAGGCAAAACTTGACGCGGTAAACAACAGAATGAAAGAGCTCGAACTTAATAATACGAAAATTTTAAATAAGTTAATGTCGTTTAAAACGAAAAAGAAAACACCCGAAGCAATTAGGTTTGGTGTAGGTTATACTACTCCAAACGATATGTTAAAACTTTTAGAACTTCTCGCTAATGGTAAGATTATAAATCCCGAAGTCTCTGCTGAAATAATCAACATAATGAAAAACACTCAAGACTATGAAATGATGAAGAGATACCTACCTGAAAATATTGTAGTTGCACATAAAACTGGTGCAATTGACAAGATGAGAGCTGATATCGGTCTCGTCTATGCAAAATGCGTAACCTATGCGGTTGCTATCTTCTGTGATGAACTTTCCGAGGTTTCTTATGCAGTTGATAGTAAAGGTCATCTCGCAATCGCAGAAATTTCAAAACTTATATTTGATTACTTTACAAAAGGCAACTGCAAATAGTTTGCCAATTGTTATCAAGATTTAAAAACGATAAAATTTATAAAATAAAATCAAAGTCAAAATGCAACAGTTTAATCAATTGTCAAAACAAAGCTTTGCTGATTTCGTTTGTGAATATTCAATTAGAGCGAGGTCAACTGCGTCAATCATACTCGCCATCACTTTTATAACTTTAAATTTCATTTTTAATCTTTCTCTTCCAATTCATGTATTCATAATCTCTGCGCTTTTTCAAATACTTGTAAACCAACCTTATCGGTTTTGGCGAAGAATTTTAAAAAGTGCTGACAAGACCTTATTTATAACCAACATATTTGACATAATTGTTATAAGCATTGTCGTTTACTACATAGGAGGGATTTCATTTATTTACATAGGATTTCTTTATCTTATTGTGATAGTTTTCAATGGAGTTTTCGGGGGTCTTATAAGATCACTTGTTCTTTCAACGCTTAGCTCAATATCCGTCAT
>JBCNVC010000071.1:0-7572 GCA_039630395.1 Candidatus Kryptonium sp.
ACAAGATCAGTGAAGATCTGTAGGATGAGGATGTTTAAACTGCTTTGAAAGACCACTCCTTCGTAAGTTCCCACACTTGAAATTACTACAAAGTCGTCTGCAATTTTACTATGGGGATGTTCTGTAAAGAGAGAGTGAGGATCATTAAAAAATGCGGAATGTTCCACGGAATTTCTGTTGAGCAGTGAAGTTAGTTTTGATTTGAGGTTAACGTCACTTAATGATTCTACGACTCTCTTGTTTAGAAAGAGACTTATGGGGTAGATAAGAATGACCTTTGCTTTTGTTTCTTGATCCGTTATAAGATACTCTCTTAAGGCGATGGAACTAAGTGGGGCTTGATATTCCCGTGGGCTCTCATCTGGTCCAAGGGCAAAGGTAAGGGACTTTTCAAAGGCAACATCAAATCTTCCTACCTGATAGATAAGATCCATAATGTCTTTAGCCCTCCCTCAAGTTAAGCTGTATTTTCCCAAGCCAAAGGAGGTGTTTTTACCGCAATGTAAAACCTCTCCGGCTTTCAATAGGGAGATGAAAGGCTGTAGCTTACCCTCAAAGGTGACCTCGCCTGTTAGTCCACCAAAGACCATTCGTCTTGCCTGACGATAAGAGTATCTCTCGAAGTCCATCCAGCTTAGGTGATCTTGAATTTTTCTTACATTAATAGCAAGCTTTATCCATTTTGATACGTCGATGTCGAGAAATTTCTTTTCTACGTGAAAATAATATAAAGATGTAATTCGTCTAAGAAGAGCTCTGAAAAGATGATGAAATTCGAGGTTTTTCACTAACCTCCCTTGGTAAATTAATCTAAGTGGAGTGGTGAACTTTAAGGTCAATATAGTATCATTCACATGATCTTCGTGATGGTTTGATAAATTCACTTCTATGAAGGAACTATTCGTTTGATAGGTTTTGAGAATAAATTGTCTATTTCCTTTACCTATGCCATGTTCTCCGGCGAGCTTTACCGCAAGGACAAAAAGAGGTTCAAAGTCTGTTGCTTTTCCAATTAGTATAAGTGAAAAGGTAAAGTCCTCGCCTTTGACAAAGATCTTTTTTTCATGTTCTGGAGGTTCGAGAACAAAGGGGTGTGGGACTGATGGAAGCTTGTGAAACCCAAATGGAAGGGAGGAGTCTCTCTGTGGGATGGTTTCAAAAATATAGGCGTAGTAACAAAGATGAAGTAACGGACAATCATTGCAATCTTTCTGAGTCTTCAAAGTGCAAAGGGCTTTTTTTAAGGTTCTTCCAAATACTCCTCTAAAAGAGGAGCCTTTGAATGTGGGAAGAAAAAGTGCATTCTCTGGTTCACATGTGAATGTTAATACTTTGTATGGTATTCTAATCATTATTAAGTTTGTATGAATTCCAGGAATACCCAACCAAAAGGTATGGCACCATTAGGATTTCTCTTTAACTCGGAGGCCACCCACCAGGTAGTTGCTTTGTCAGACATAATCTTACGACCTCCAGTCGTGCGAATTTCTATTTTTCTTAAACCATCGATAGTTACCGCCTCGGCACCCGAGTGTTTGCCTAACTTTAAAATAAGTGCATTACCTTCCTTTAGAGCCTTAACTTGTCTCTCGTTTAAAGCTATGTGTTTTACTCCGTGTTCGTTTGATAATTTTCTCTCTTCCTTAAGAATCCTATTATAATGATTGTAATTTGTGTCAATTAATACTCTGTGGTTGATAGATGCAATTTCAGGGGCTCTTTGTTTCTCAAGAGTCATTTCTCCCTCAAAGACAATCCCGGCGGGAATTACTTCTATGGGTAAGGAAATTCCTCTTCCAAGAAGGTTATTTCTATTTATGTCTTTTTTTCGCAGATTAACCTCGTAAAGAACTCTGGTCTGAAATGGTGTTGCTGGAGTTAAATCTGAAATAATCAAATGTTTGAAGGGATCTTCTGAGGGATCATCGAATTTCAGGATTTTTTTCTCAAATTCTATAAACAGGTCAAATCTTCTTTTCCGATGTGTTTCTGTATTAATATTTAAAATGTCTATAATCAAGTTATTTAGAGATTGATCTTTTGCCCGCTGAGTGGAGCTCTGTAAGTGTTTGAAGAGACCCTCCATATAACCTGTTCTCAAGGCACCTTTGAGAGAGCTTCCTGGTATGACGGGACAATTATTAAGTGGGTTGTAATAGGTTCTTGGGATAGTGAGCCTGTTGAAGTGATTAAAGATGTCTCGTTCATTTGTGATTCTCAGATCCCTTAAATAAGTTTGAGTAAGATTCTCAGGAACTTTACAGGAGTAGGTCGCTACTTTTGTGAGTTTGGGGAGTATGGATCTATAAAATCTATAAAGTTCAACCAAAGCCATGGGGCTCTTCTTTTCTGAAATTTCCCGTAATTTTAAATGCTCTCTATCGGTAAGGAGATCTACTAGAGACTTAAGATCAAAGAAATAAAGGGTGTTACTATTTGGATCTATTACAAAATTAGTTGGATCAAGGCTATCATCACAACCGATGTGAACTGGACTCAGAACCTCTAATCTCAATTTAAATCTAAGCACTTGTCTTTGATTCATGGGCGACCTCCACAGGTATTACCAAGGAATATCCCTGCATTACCGTATCTTGATCTATTGCTGAGGTTCCATATATAGCCCTTCCGATGTAAATTCTTCTCTCAGCTTTGGCTGGAACATATATTGCTCCACTATCAGCCATCAGCACGGGAGCCTTGAATGGGTTTTTGGAATAGCTTCTTACGTTCCCGTGTCGCCCAAATCTAACTACAGGTTCATAATAAATGGCCTTGTAATCCTTATCATCTGGGAGTGATGGAGATAGTGTATAGTAGGCATTAAACTCCTTAATCTCGTGGTAAAAGTCTATTTCTTCATAACTTATTACTTCGAATTTACCCAATCCACAGGAACTATCTTTTCCATATCCAGTTTTTCCAATCCTAACTAAAGCCTCAAAGATGCCATTTACTCTCATGTCCTCTCTCAAACCAATGAAGACAATGAGATCTGTCAGATACCATAACTTCTCAACCACAAAAGGACCATAAGGAGCCTCAACTGTGGTTCCGTAGAGTCTGTGAATTGAGCATCTGACCTGTTCATCCTCTACGAGGAATCTTCCGTTACTTACATTTTCAACATAGGTGATTTTTGAAAGAGGAGGAAGTGGGGTTTCCAACAAAAACCATCTTTTTCTTCTCAGTGCCTTTCTTTCTCTTATTAGTTCCTCCTCCGGTAGATTAAAGAGAAAGTGCAATGGAAGAGAGGGCCGCTTTAGGTAAGTTTTGCCACTTATCAGTGGAAAAGCGGATGATACGATTATAAAAGGTCTAAATTTGTAATCCCTGATTAAATCCTCCAGGCGATTCCCGAGAAGTTCAGGATCATAATAGAATTCCCAGCAGAGTTGTCCAAATAGAGTATCACCAACAAGAGGGGTTCCAAAGGCAGTTTTGGGCTTTATCACAAATTTGTAAACTTTCAAGCTGACCTCCTAAATCAATCTTATTTTAAAACAGCGTAATTTTTTCTAATCTTTCTCTGATTTTAGGATCACTTATTTCAAATTTTACTTTTCCATAACCTCTGGAACCGGACCCACCGAGATAATCGAGCTCTAATAACTTCATGCCCTTTAATAGCTCGTCAAAAAGCTCTTCATCACCTTCTTGTAAGATTTTGAATGTTATTTGAAATTCAAATTCACTACCTGCTGGAACTCTCTCGGTGTGGCGTGGATGCTCAGCGGTTCCTGTAATTCTGTTTATGCGATTTTCTGCCTTGATCTCCGTGTAGGGAAGTCTTAGTTCTTTGATTCTATTTTTGTGTTCTTCCGTAAAGAAACAATCAGAAAAGGCCACTCTTGTTGGTCCAAGATCTCTGATGCTTTCCTCCGCCGAGCCTGATTGTCCAAAAATTTTTAAAATTTTTTCAGTGGCATATAAGACATCTTGCGTGATTTCATTTTTTTTCTTCAACATCTCGTGATGGGCAAGACCACCCATTTTATCATTAACCTGGTAGGAAATTGTTGGAATACCGTAGTATAACTCCAGCAAAGATCTTATCTTTCCCTTAAGAGAGGAGCCAGGGATATATGGTTCGTTCGTGTAAGGATGTTTGATTACAAGGTTATCAACTCCGCCAATTTGCATTTCAGTATTTCCAGATCCTATGTGTAAACCAGTTAATAGCTTGACCTTTCCACTAATTACTTTAATTTCCCTTAGTTTAAGCATAACTTACCTCCTTCCTATCAATATTGGAGTTATGTTGTTTTGACTTCATCGTAGTATCTATAAAATCCCATAAATGCTTCAAAAAAACTTTTAAAAACTTCGAAATCTTCAAAAGTGTGAATCTCATCTAAACACTGCTCTATTAGTTTTACGAAAGTTTCAGTTACAAGCTTTCTCCCTTTGGCGTAGTAGACTTTGGCTCTGAGTATTTTTATGTAGGGCAGATATTTATCATACTCTTTTCGGCTATGCCTAACCAATTCATACCACTGAAGAATTTCATCATAAAATTTTCTAACCTGTGTTATCTTGTTTTTATCTTTGTCTCTTCTTCCCTCTTCTCTTATTTTTCTTGCAAGGGATTCCGCTACTTCTGAAAATAGATCAGGATTAATTAACCTTTGATTCCTATCCTTCCAAAAACTAATAATTCTATCACTCATACTTAGCCCTCCTTCGTTGGTATATTACTTTCCATATGGGGATTCTCAGATTTGCACCGTACTTTTCAAAGGCTGTTCTCAAGTCTATTAAGATTTTTTCTATAAACTCATTTCTTTCATCACTATTAGAAAACTTCCCTTTAGAGATATTCCTGACGGTAAAATAGTAAAGTTTACTTGGCCATAAAAAAGATCTAAGATTGTCCAACTTTGCCCCTGTATTAATCCCTCTCTTAAAATCCTCTATGATTTGAATACTTTGTGAAACCATCTCAACCAATTCGTTTAAACGATAGAGATATGATTTACCGAAATATTCATTATCAAACATTTCAAGAAGTGCCTTTTCCAGCTCACCAAGCTCTTCCAGGGTATTCCAAGTGGAAGTTACTCCAAAAATGTGTATTCTATTCTTTCCACTCCTCTTTGCCTGGTTTAAGTAGTCTTCACACTTTTTTGCCATAGTGGAAACAGGAAGAACAGGTTTTGTTAGTAGATATCCTGCAGAGATAGTGATATAATCATTATGACAAACGAACTCTTTAAATAGTTTGATAACCTCTCTAATATATTCCAAAGCTTCTTTCCATGGTCCAATTACAAAGAGATCATCACCACCAGAAAAGACGTTATAGATATTTTTTCTGTCGATTAAACATTTGTATGGTAGATAGTATGCAAAAAATAGATTGAGTTGTCTTGAAATGGTAAGATATCTCGCAAAGGTTCTCTTTTCTGGTCTTATACCCTTGTAGAAAATTTCGGATAGATTATCAACATCTGCTTTAACCACTCCCAGGGCTTCTATACCAAATTTTTCACCATTTACAGTTTCAATGGACATCTGTGAAAGATGCTCAAAGGTATAAATGTCTCCCTCGCTATTTCGAGGCACATAAGAGTTTATCAATTTGAAAGCATATAAAGACCCGTGATCGTGGTGAGCCTCTGATTTTTGATCTCCTTTTGATACTTGATCGGTCCTTGCTGGGAAGGAAGGATTTAAATCCCATACTACTACACAATCTTCTTTAGGCCAAACTTCGGGGTATTGTAAAAGTGATATTTTAAATCTATTTAAATATGTTTCTTTTAGCGTAGTATCTTTCTTAGAAGGTTTGGTAACAACCAGGAATTTCTTGTGAACCAACTGTTTACCTAATTCCACCTGATCTCTACAGATCACACAGGCCGTAATGTTTTCGTCTAAGAGCGTAGTAGATGCTGGTCTTTTGCCGCAGAGATCACATGGACGAGCACCGGCAAAATTCTCAAAGTAATCTTTTGGATAGCCACCAAAGGTCACTAAATTGAATTTTCTGTACTTTTTCTCCTCAGACTGTCTTCCTAAACTCCTGAGAAGAGAGGAATAACCTTCTGTTGTAAGAAAGTCAGATGGCTTGGCAGTCTGTGTAATTAATCCAATAGAGGTTTCACCATAAAATCTCTCATATAACCACTCATTGATTTCATTTTCAACCTCTGCCAAAGTTCTTCTAACATTCTCGAGATTAGGAGCTAAGATGAGAAATTTACCTGCAGTGTTATAAAGAACAGAGTTGAAGATTAAGCCTAACCGTTCCAAAATGAATAAACTCACCAACTCACTGAGTAAAGACACCATGAAAGAGCGTCCTCTTAAGAGTTTTGCTGCATACTTAGATGTTGATCCACCACTCGAGAAAATAAAATTTTGAATTCCATAAAAATTGCCCTCGATAAGTAGAAATTTCTCCAAGGACCTATTTTTTATTTTTTCCTCATCCAAAGTCTCCGTATCTTTGTGATATCTATATAGGGCAGATGCAAAGCTACTAGTTAGAAAAAGATGGTCATACAAAGAAACATCAGCCCAGATTTCTATGAACTTTCCATCCTTGTAATCAACCAAAGCCGAGGGAACATAGGAAAAGCACCTCATCAATAGACTATCAAGATTAGCCAACCACTGATAAGGATTATCCCTGCTGGGAAGTGCTTTAAAACTCTTTTCAAAATAATCAATAATTTTTTCATATGACTCTTTCCCAACCGCGCACTCTTCTCTCTTCCTTGGAAAAAGAGTATCAGGACCAAGCAAATCTATGTTATGAGCAAATTTAAAGAGATTGTCTTTTGGTAAGTTCCATGCTTCACTTAAGTCAATATCCTCGAATATGGAAAACATTGGAATATTACGAACTTCTTTGCCTTTTTCCAATGTTTTTGATTCATCAAGGACTTTTCTTTCATGCCCACTGCTCAAACAGTCTGCCTCGTGTATTATCAAGTGAAGGGGTGAAAAAGGCTTGTGATGAGCCGAGGCTAAATTAATTAGGGAATCTTCATAAGAGGTGTAATATTTGGCAATATCAGGCATGTTATTCATAAACTTTTCGATGAAAAAGGCTGTGCTAAGCACATGGGCATGAGTGTAAGATCCTTTAGATGATGGCTGATATAAGTCCTGATTGTTTTTCCTAAAATCTTCAGGGATAGAGATATTAGCTCGCTCATAAATCTTACCAATATCGTGAAGCAGGCTTGCTAAAACTATTTGAAAGAGAAGGTCATCCATATCTACACCCCAACAATTACTTCTTCTATTTATTTTATGTAACGAGATTCGTATAGTAAATCTGACATCCCTCTCTTAACTTTCTTAGGTATCTCAGATCCAAAACCTCTTCATAACTACTTCCATCCCTTTGATAATTATATATCGAACCATCCACATAGTGGCCAAAGGCTAAGCCTATCATGAAGGCCACTGGTACAGGGCATGAAAAGAAGAAGTGATACCTCTCAAAGGAATACCTCTGCCTTAGGTCCTGAAGGTAACTCGCTGTCTCCTGGGCAACCTTAAGAAAATCATCAACTGGTAAATTGCCCTTGTGAAGACTTTCTATCACAACCATGGAGG
>JBCNVC010000072.1:0-5931 GCA_039630395.1 Candidatus Kryptonium sp.
GCAACTAATGAAGTTAAAATCAAAGTTAAAGTTAGTTTTCTCATAGTCCATAATTTTAAAGTATAAAAGAGCGGGCGACGGGATTCGAACCCGCGACATCTAGCTTGGGAAGCTAGCGCTCTACCCCTGAGCTACGCCCGCGATAGTCCATATACAAGAAACTTAGCTCCTCCAATTGTTTCACTCTCAGCTAAGATTATATAAATTTTATCATCTTTCTTTTCTCCATATAAAATAAGACCACCTAATTTTACATGAAAACTACTAAAACCTTCCAAATTTAAACCTAACACTGACCATAAACTTGAAATAGTTTCAATTAGCTTATTTAGATTTGGCTTATACTCTAATTCTTTTGAAATAAAAAACCTTTCTAATTTATTATTTGATATTACACCTACAAGTCTTACTCCCTTTATCTCAGATACCTTTTGTTCTTGAAACTCCTCAGTTGCTAAACTAAATGCTAACTCTTGAAGTTCCTTTTCTAATTCCTTACTTACTGAACCTGTAGTTTCTTCTTCCTCTTCTTCTTGACTACCCGATAGAATATCCATAAGTGCTTCTAGTTCTTTCTCTAAATCCTCGCCCACTTCCTCACTCTTGAATTCTTCAATTGAAAATTCAGGTATTTGTATTATTTCTTCCTTAAAGTCCTGTATTCTATTTAAAACACTCGGAAATGTTGATAGTAATTTATTTACTATATCTATATCAAATGGGGTATTATCACTTATTGACTTTATATCGACATTTGAAATTTCGGACCAATACGATATTGCTCTATCTATTGCATCATCACTTAGCCCCTTATTCCTCAACTCCTCAACAGCATTATCTACAATAAGCTTAATTTCCATATTTGCAAAATTTTAAAGCATTAATTTACTAATGTTTGTTAAACTTTAAAATTTAAAAAAGAGCTAGTAGTAAATTTGATTGATTTGGTATTTAGTTGGTTTTGAGTTATCAGTTACAAGAGACTCTATTTTTTTTAACTACACGGAAGGTAAAGTCTATTTTCTAAAAGTATATAGAGGCATAGTTATTGATACCACTAAAGTAATACCATTTGATGAGTACTTTATGCAAATAACTGATAGCTTGTTCTATAAGAATTATGAAAATGCAATGAAAGCAAAGTTTCAGTCACAACAAGCAGGAATTATTCCAACAATTACTGTTCCTATAGATATTCCAATTGGTTTGGGATTTCTTGGTGGTAATGAAGCAAAAATTGATATTAGGGGAAGTCAAAGTATGGAGTTTGGCGGTTCTTCAAATAGCATAATTTCGCCAACAGACTATGGTTCATCTACATTTCCACAGCTTCAAATGAAACAAACTATAAATGTAAGTCTTACAGGAACAATAGGTAAAAAGCTAAATGTAGTAATAGATCATAATTCTGAAGAATTGGACCAAACAAAAAACAAAGTAAGACTTTCATACAATGGTGAAGAAGATGAAGTTTTTCAACTTGTAGAGCTGGGTGATGCAAGTGCATTACAGTTTCCTTCCACTAAGTTTTCAAGTTTACCATTAACCTCAGACAACTCTCTATTTGGTATAAGAGCAAACACACAACTTGGCCCAATAAAAAGCACTATAGTACTGGCAAGAGAAAAAGGTCAAGCAAATACTCAAAGCATTAAAGCAAGTTTTTCACAATCCACAGATACCATATATGCAAGAGAATACGAAAAATTTAGATTTTTCTATCTTGATGAAACTGATTCAATAGTTGAGCTAAAAATTTTTATTGATGATAGAATAAATAGTAATAATAACTTAGCAGTTTATGCAAAAGCATGCTTTAATGCAAATATAAATAGCTATTGCGAAGATGGATATTTTGATTTAGATACAAACTATATTAAATGGGGAGGAAATGTTATTGAATTTACAAGGACAATAGGTGAAAACTTTATTATAGGTGTTTACTATAGGACATTGAGCGGAAAAACTGTTGGTTCTCTTTCAAATCCACTATTACTAAAGATTATAAAACCTGAGAATTTATCTTCTATAGAAAATGAAAACAATCCAATAAGGTTGTATCTATGGAAGTTGCAATTAAAAAATATATACTATATAGGCTTTGATAGCACAACAACAAGTTTAAATCTTACAATTTACAAGGATACTGTTCCAATACCTATTGATGGAGAAAATGGGAAAAAGTATATTCAAATTTTTAAGCTTGATAATAATAATGATGGATTGGTAGATTTAAGCTATAGCGATGTAAATACTGGTAAAATATACTCTATACTTGCAAGAGGATATTTAATTTTTCCTGATTTAGAGCCATTTCCTGATAGAATTATTTATAAAAAGTATAATTTTATCGGTTCTGAAGGAACGAAGTTTTTTATGGTAGTTCAAAATGTAAGAGTAAATAATTATATTGAACTTCCTCCTGATGTTATTGCAAGTAGTGTAAAAGTTTTTGTAAATGGAATAGAACTATCTCAAAGTGAATATAGCGTAGTAGGAAATAGAATAGTTTTTAACAAGTATATAGACCCTAATGCGAATATTGAAATTAGATACGAAAGTGGAAGTATATTTCAATTTGGAAGCAAAAGTATCTTAGGTATAAGGAATGACTATTATGTAAATGAAAATATAAGATTTGGAAGTTCTTATCTATTAAGAAGTGTTAGTGCGGGATTTATTAGACCAGAGGTAAATAATGAATCTAAAAGAACACAAATCTTAGAGTTTGACTTTGAAAGTAAGTTTAATTTAGATTATTTAAATAGTTTATTTTTGAAACTTCCAGGATACTCTGGAAAGTCAAACATTAGCATAAAGGGAGAAGTTGCAAGAAGTATACCTGAAATTTCAACAAATAAAGAAGGCTATATTGATGATATGGAAAATATAAATGAAAGTAATAGTGCAAGTTTAAGTGGATTTGATTGGCACTATGGTTCATTGCCTACAGGTTATAATACTCAAAACTATGTAAAATTTTTAAAATGGAGACCTTTTGGATTTCCAAAAGGACAAATTTATCCAAATTTAACTGACGAAAGAGAGAGAAACTCTATAGAAAATACCATTGGATTTTATTTTGAACCTATTAATTTAAATACTTCTAATAATTGGTTTAGTGTAATTAGTCTATTGGATAAATCAGGCTACGATTTTTCAAGAGTTAGCACAATAGAGGTAATTTTAAAAAGTAAGGAAAATATTACTTTGAGAATAGACGTAGGATATGACATACCTGAGGATAAAATAAGAAGAGATACGCTTGGAAATTTAAAAGGACCTAATGGTATTTTAGATAGTGAGGATAAAAATAATAATTGTATATTGGATGCGTCTTTAAATGAAGATGTTGGTTTTGAGGGAGATTATACATTTGATTTTAATAATAACTTTGCGGGAACGAGAAATAATGGAAGGCTCGATAGTGAAGGACTTGTAGATTGCTGGCGTTTAAATTTAAATTCAAACTATTGGACATATATAATAAATACACAACAACTACAACCTATTAGTAATGTTAATAATTGGAAGTTCTATAGAATTTCATTTTTAGAACCCGACTCTATATTTGGAAGACCTGATGTTTATAGAGTAAGATATATCAGGTTAACTTTTAGTGGATTTACTAAAAGTGATACTATATTTTTGGTAAAGCTAAACTTTAAGGGAAATAGATGGGTAGTGGGAACAAAAGTAAATCCACCTGAAAAATTTACCATAACTCAAGTAAATACAAAGGAAAATCCAGAATATATTAAACCACCTTGGGTAAAGCAATTTTTAAATCCTGATGGAACTATTGAAAGTGAAGGTTCACTGGCTTTAATTTATGAAAACATTCCACAAAATAAAGAATTTTTGGCATATAAAACAATCTCAAAAGGGAATAATTTAGTTTTTTACAATAAGATTTCATTTTACATAAGACCATCAAGTAGTACGATTTCACCATATCCAAAAGTTATATTTAAATACGGAAGAGATACAAGCAATTATTACTTCTATGAATATAAAATAACTTCAAATGAATGGCAAATAGTAGATGTTGATATAAAGAAAATTGTAGATTTTAAAAGGCAAGTATTAGAAAGTGGAAATTTTGACCAAAGTGCAGTATATAGAAATGAAAACTACGGATTTAAAGGAAGTCCAAACTTATTGGATATTAGATTTTATAGTTTTTCTATTGTAAATGAAAGTCAAATACCGATAAGCGGGACTATCTGGATAAACGACGCAAGAACTATTGAACCAGAAGATATAAGTGCAAGTGCTATGGATATCTCAAGTAACTTGAGTTTTGGAAATTTGATGAATTTAAATATTGCATATACAAATAAAAGAGCTGGCTTTAGAGGACTACTGGAAGATCAACCTTCAAACGACAATACGAATAATTTTTCACTTAACTATAGTATAAACTTAGATAGATTTACTAAAGGTGGTTGGGGTATAAATTTACCACTAACTTTTAGCTATTCTTCCAATCAAAGTTATCCTAAGTATAAAACTGGAACTGATTTAATAATTGAGGAAGATAAAGAAAAGTATGGAACATTTGGTAGAAGCTATTCTATATCAACAAGTTATAGAAAATCCGCTTCAAATAATAGAATATTAAGATACTTAGTCGACCCTATTGGTCTTCAATATAGCTATAACGCAAGTAGTTCAAAAAGCTATACTTCTTCAGATTCTACTCAGTCCTTCTCCTTATCTACTTCTTATTCTCTAACACCAACTATTCTAAAACCACCAAAATTTTTAAATAAAGAAATTTTCTATCTTCCAAGAAGTTTAAATCTTTCTTTAAACTATAGAGAAGACTACAAGAAAAATATAAACTTTGTTTCAAATACAAGACAATTTATTCCAAATAGGCAAGTTGGGGGAAATTTTTCTATTAACTATTCTATTATTAATAATCTTTCAAATAGTTATAGTCAAAGTAGAAATTTTGATAGAATAAAAAACAAGTGGACCTCATTTTCCGAAAGCTTTAATAATTCTCTAAACTTTTCATTTTTCATATTAAATAATTCCATAAGCCATATCTCAAACTATCAAGAAGCCCAAGTATTATCAGATACTTCAAAAAGATACAACATTTTACAATCATCAAATTTAAGCTATAATTTTTCTACAAAAAATATATTTACAAGATTTAATTTATCAGAGCCAAACATAGGACTAAACTACTCCAAGAGTTTTTCAATACCAAATCAAATAATATCACAAGGCTATAAATTTAGACTAGGATTTGAATTTCCAAGAACTGATAGCCAATTTACTTGGTCAGAAAACTACGGCATAAACTATAATCAATCACTAAATTTAAATAACTTTTCAATTTCTACAAGCCCATCCTATAATATAAATACAAACTACTCTACTATAAAAGTCAGAAAAGAAGATAAAAGCTTTCCAAGTATTACAATCAATGTAAATTCCATACCACTTTTTAGTCCAGTAAAAGAAATAATTGCAAGTCCAAGTATAACAACAAGTCTAAAAGTCACCAATTCTAAAACTACAAACTTTAAACCTGACAATAGCATAGAGATAGTATCAAGTTATATCAGAGATTTATCACCACTCTTTCAAACATCACTTTCTACAAAAGATGGCACATCTATATCTATGACATATAACAATAAAAAGCAAGTATCAAAATTTCAAGACTATAGAAATGCACAAACTATAAATACAAATAGCGATTTTACACTTAGTATATCAAGAATAATTACACCTCAGGATAATTTTCCTCTTGTAAGAAATCTAAGGAGTAATCTAAATGTTAACTTTAGCTATAGTATATCCAATTCAAAGCAAACTACTATAACTGAAAATTATCAAAATGTTGATATAGATAACTATAGTAGAAACATAAGCATTCAGTCAGATTATACATTTAGTAATTCCGTTGTG
>JBCNVC010000072.1:6023-7333 GCA_039630395.1 Candidatus Kryptonium sp.
TGAAAATTATCAAAATGTTGATATAGATAACTATAGTAGAAACATAAGCATTCAGTCAGATTATACATTTAGTAATTCCGTCAGTGCGAACTTAACTATTAATCATATAAGAAGCTTAAATAGAATTAACTTAACTGGAAATCAGAACTTTTCAATATTAATGAGAGTTAACATTCAGTTTTAATACTTTAAAATATAAAGATGAACGACAGAACTTTCGTTATAGCAGGACACTTGGGAAGTGGTAAAACTACACTTTTAGCACAAATTTTAAAAATTACAAATGCACTTTCTAAGGCAGATAAAAACTTTATTGACTATGACCCTCTTGAACAGGCAAAAAATATGACAATAAATCTAAAAGTTCTAAGAACAAAGTATAAAAACTATGAATTTCAGTTTATTGATACTCCGGGATTTATTGAGCTTGAAGGAGAACTAATTAGTGCTACAAGAGTTGCAGATAATATGCTAATAGTTGTAGATATTTCAATGGGACTTGAAGTTGGAATTGAAAGAGCATTTGAAGAAGCAAAAAAATACAATCTTCCAATATTTTTTGCAATAAATAAGTGCAAAGGATATGAAAAAGACCCTGAGGAAATACTAAGTTTACTAAAAAATAAATTCGGAAAGCAAGTTCATCCTGTTCAAGTTCCAATAGGCATTGGTCAAAGCTTTAATTCTGTTTTTGATATAATAGAGGGAAATTATCAAATGCTTGATGAAAATTTAAGAAAACATGCAATAGATGAATATAATGAGTTTGTTGAGGCAGTTGTTGAAACTGATGATTATTTACTGGAAAAGTATATGGAAGGAAGGGAAATAACAAAGCAAGAATTACATGATGCATTTAGAAAGGCAATAGATAATAGCTTATTTTATCCAGTTTTATACATAGACGCTTTAAATAATATTGGAATAGTTGAACTTTTGGATTTTCTTGGAGAATATGGAATTTCCTATAGTGAAAGATTTGACGAAAAGCCATATACTTCAATTTTAATCTTTAAAACCTATTCAGAAGCACATCTTGGAGAGACATATTTATTTAGAGTATTATCAGGTAAATTTAAGACAGGAATGGAACTAAAGAATATTAGAAATGGAGTAATTGAAAAAATATCTCATCTGTATATTCCTTTTGGAAAAGAAAGGAAGGAATTAAATGAGCTTTCAAGCGGAGAAGTAGGTTTAGTTTTAAAGCTAAAAGATACTAAAACTGGTGATGTTTTATCAACTTCTGACGAAAAATATAAATGGGTAGAATATCCAGAGCCATTATATGTTATAGGTATTAAACCAAA
>JBCNVC010000073.1:0-7262 GCA_039630395.1 Candidatus Kryptonium sp.
ATCCCCAAGTTCAGGTGCTGGTAACACAACGATGCTATCAATTACATTTGCAATAGTTGATTTCATCTTTGAAAGTAATTCCATCTTTGCTTCCCTTATAGTTGTCTCACCTTTTAAGATCAAGGCGTTTTCCAGTTCATGAACTACAATGTCAAAAACAGCGACTCTTTTATCTGGAGCATACTTTTGGGAAATTTCATGAATTAAATTCTCATATCGTTTTTCTTGTGAAAAAAGCAATGAAAAAGATAAAAAGGAAATAGCAAAAAATATTGAGATTTTTCCCATTGTGCCACGCATATAGTTTTAAATTTTGTTTAAAGCGACTTTTTTATTATTTTTAATTAAACTTCGGGCGGTTAGCTCAGTTGGTTCAGAGCGCCACCCTTACAAGGTGGAGGTCAGAGGTTCGAATCCTCTACCGCCCACAAAATTAAAACTTATATCCAATTTTTCTCAAAAACTCTTTCCTTTTCTGAATATCTTCCTCTGTTTCAATTCCTTTCGTTTTAATACCGTCAATCACTCCGAGAATTCCACGTCCTTGTTCCGTTTCGGCAATTACCACCTCCACCGGATTAGCGGTTGCACAGAAAATCCTGCATACTTCTGGCACCATTTTAACAGCGTTTAAGATATTTATTGGATAGCCATTATCCATAAATATAATGAACGAATGTCCAGCAGAAAGATTTAAGGCATTTTTCTTTGCAAGTTCAATCATGGCTTCGTCATTTCCAGCCCATCTGACAAGAGCTGGACCAGAAGACTCACAAAAAGCGATGCCAAACTTCAGGTGTGGTTGAGTTGTAACAATTGCTTCATATAAATCTTCAACAGTTTTAATGAAATGCGCTTGACCTAAAATAAAATTAATGTTATCAGGTTTTTCAATCTTTACAATTTTTAACTCCATGCTTTTATCCCTGATTTTGTTTTTATTTTAATAATCCAAGTCGTGCCATGCTACTAAATTTATCTCCAGCGATTATAATATGATCAAGAAGTTTTATTCCGATAATCTCACCAGCTTGATAAATTTGTTTCGTTACTTCAATATCCATCCTACTTGGTTCTGGATTACCACTTGGATGATTATGGACAAGGATAATGCTTGCTGAAAGCTCATCAATAGCCGGTTTAAAAACTTCCCTCGGATGAATTACGCTTGAGTTTAAATTTCCTTCCGATACTACAATTTCCTTTATTATTCTGTTCGCTGTGTTAAGAAGCACAACTATTAAAATCTCTTTATTTAAATCCGAAAGTCGGGGGATGAAAATTTTAGCGATGTCCTCAGGTGATGTGATTTGAGGTCGTTCTGATATTGGTTCTGATTGAATTCTTCTTGAAAGTTCAAACGCTGCTGATATAACAACTGCTTTCTTTAATCCTATTCCCTTATATTTTTTCAAATCTCCTAAATCCTTGCGAGCAAGTTCACGCAAACTTCCAGCATCGGAGAGTATTTTATTTGCGAGATCCAAAGCGGATACTTTTTTAGTTCCAGAGCCGATCAAAATCGCAAGGAGTTCAGCGTTAGAAACGAAACGAGGTCCATACTTTATAAATTTCTCCCGAGGTCTCGCCTCGGCTGGTAAATCTTTAATCCTGATTTTGTAATCTTCGTTGAATTCATACTTTACGGATTTACCGTCCATTGAGATAATCTTCTTACTAAATTATCTTTGAAAACGAGAATTGAAACTGATCTGTTAACTCTTTCCCCAGTGAAGATCACATCGCGACCAACGCCAAAGTTTTCACAATTTTTAAGCCTATCGTAAACCTCAGATGGTGTCAATTTACCCTCACTTGCTATTTTTAAAATCATCTTCGTTGCGTCATACCCGTAAACCGAGAACTCATTAGGTTCAACCCCAAATTTTTCTTTAAATAACCTCGCAAAATTTTTAAACGAAAAACTTTCATAATCAACATATTGCCCACTTGTAAATATAATCCCATCCGTATATCTTCTGTTAAGATAAAGTTCATCAAAATTGTTCCACACATCGTTTCCAAGAATTTTAACTTTAAGGTCATGGTAATAAACTTGCGAAGAGATTATACCAATGAAATCTGGATTTAAAATCGGAGCAAATAAACCAATATCTTCAGAGCCAACCTCGCTTATTGGAACTTTAAGCGAATCAATCTTTAGAATTAGGTTTCGGAAGTGAGGACGAAGATCAGTTTCATCAGGATTGTAAAATTGAACTGCAATGATTTTACCTGAATTCTTTCTTACTTCATCGATAAATGCGTCAACAAACGGCTTTATTGTTTTGTCATTTGGAGCGAGCACAATGAAAGTTTTTAAACCAAGCGCAAAAATCGCAAACTGGGCAAGCGCCCTTGAGCGAATTGTATAGTTTGAATTAAACTGAAAAATATAATTGCTCAACTTCGTTAAACCATCAGATGTCGCAGTTGGGGAAACTATCGGTATTTTCACCTGATCTACAAATCTTGCACACAATTCAACATCTTCACTGTAAATTGGTCCTACTATTCCGATAACATCAGGTGCGTTTTTAAAACTCAACAATTTCTGATCAACATCCCGACTCGTATAATACTTAACCTCAAGCCCTACTTTGGGATTTGAACTTATATTATGCTCATCAACGGCAACTTCAATTCCTTTTAAAATTGCATCACTTAAACTTTGTTTCTCTGGAAGCAAAACTCCAATTTTTACCTTTGGACGGACAAGCAATCTATCATAGTAATTGATCTGAAAAATTAACTTTTCATAAAACTCAGTCCCCTGAAAATATCTCAATCGTTCTGAAACATATCTTTTTGCGCTCTCAATTTTTCCAGAGGAAATAAGATTATCGGACATTTTTCGCAATATTAAATATCTTGTATCAAGTGTTAGGTCAAATTTTTCTAAGTTGCCAAGTTCAGCATCATTTATTGAATCAATTACAGCTGAAATAACTTCTAAATACCTTAATTTATCATCTTTTGCTTTTGCGACTGCTTTGTCAAGTGATATCAAGCTTTGTTTATAGTCCCCAATTTTAGCGTAAATTAAGCCAAGCGTATAATAGGCATCTTCAATATATTCGCTTTCTGGAAATTTTGAAATAAAACCTTTCAAAACTTTCTCGGCAGCGTCAAACTTGTTAAGATAACAAAGCGATTTTGCTATCATCAAATAACTTGCTGTTGTGCGATGGTTTACACCAAGCGAAATTACGGAATCAAAGTTTAAATAAGCATTATGGAAATATGACGCCCCAGATGTATCTCCGCTTAGAATTCTTGCGTTTAAACCGAGTTTAAAAAACTCAACCCCAGTTTTAAAAAGCGAATCAGCAATGGGATTGTAAATTCTATCACCTTGACTTAGAAGATAACTACTAAACAAGATGAGAAATAAAATTATTCGAAAAATTTTAACCATTTTTTAGCAGGTTGAGTTTTTCTTCTATTTTCGGTTTAGCATCTGGATCAATTTTCAAAGCTTCATTGAAAAACTTATCTGCTTCTTCTTTTTTACCGCGATATGTGTATATCAAGCCAAGGTTTATAAACGAATCAACGAGGTTTTTATCAAGTCGTATAGCACGATTAAAATATCTTTCCGCTTCATCAACTTCGCCAAGTTCAAGCAATATCTCACCACATGTCTCCCAGAGCGTTGCCTTTTCGGGTTCTAAATCAATTGCAGTTTCAATTGCTCTTCTGGCTTCGGATAGATTGCCAAGGTTCCAATAGGAAATTGCGAGAAGATAATAAAGCAAATGGTTAAATGGCTCTTTTTTAATACCTCGTTGAATGTATTCTATAGCTTCTTCGTAGCTTCCACGCTTTATAAGCACCTCCCCGAGTGATTCAAAAACTTTTGGAAATCCAGGATCAAGCTTTAATACCTTTTTAAACTCGGCTTCTGCTTCAAGATGATTTCCCTTATGATAATACGCCAACCCAAGATTATAATGAACAATCGGATAATCAAGTTTGGCAAGTGGAGTGTAAAATTTTATTGCTTCATCAAATTTCCTTGTCTTTAAACAGATATTTCCAAGCATAAATAGAACCTCCTCATTTTCCGGCTCAATTTCATAAGCCCGCCTTAATAATTTTTCGGCATAAGATTCTTTGCCAAGTTTAGTATAAACAAACGCAAGCTCTGTGTAAACATCAATATAATTCGGGAATTCGTTTATAAGTTTATGATAGATTTGAATTGAATGCAAAAACTTCCCTGACTCAAAATAACGCCTTGCTTTCTCAAGTGATTTTCTTATATTTGTAATCGTCATATATCTTTATTCCCATTCAATTGTTGCTGGTGGCTTCGTCGTTATGTCGTAGACAACTCTGTTAACTCCTTTAACTTCATTTACAATCCTTGATGAAATTCTCTCAAGCACATCATATGGTAATCTTACCCAATCAGCGGTCATACCATCTTGACTTGTTACAGCTCTCAAAGCGACCACATATTCATAACTCCTTTCATCACCCATGACACCAACTGACTTAACAGGCAAAAGCACAGCAAACGCCTGCCATATCTTATCGTAGAGATTTGCTCTTTTTATCTCTTCTATAAAAATCTCGTCAGCATCTCTTAAAATTTCAAGTTTTTCTCGTGTAATCTCGCCAACAATTCTAACAGCAAGCCCAGGACCAGGAAACGGATGACGATTCAATATCTCACCATCAAGACCAAGCGCTTTACCAATGTTTCTTACTTCATCTTTGAAGAGTTCCTTAAATGGCTCTATTAACTTAAACTTCATCTTTTCCGGGAGACCGCCGACATTGTGATGAGTTTTTATTTTTGAAGAAGGTCCTTTGTAAGATACCGATTCAATTACATCTGGATATAAAGTCCCTTGAGCGAGAAATTCCACATCTTGAAATTTCTCTGCTTCTCGTTCAAAAATTTCAATAAAAGTATGACCTATGATTTTTCTTTTCATTTCAGGATCAACCACGCCACGCAATCTATCAATAAAAATTTCGCCAGCATCAACATAGTGAAGGTTAACTCCAAGTTTATTGAACATCTCAACAATTTCTCTACTTTCATTCTTTCGCATCAATCCACTGTCTATGTAAATCGCAATTAAATTTTTATCAATTGCCTTAGTAAGCAATATAGCCAAAACTGTTGAATCGACACCACCGCTTACTGCACATATAACTTTTTTACTTCCGACGATTTCTCTTATCTCACTGATTGTATTTTCAATAAAAGATTCGGCGCTCCAACCACCTTGGCATCCACAAATTTTGTATACAAAATTTTTTAAAATCTCTATACCCTTTTCCGTATGAGCAACCTCTGGATGAAATTGAACGCCGTAGATTTTTTTCTCTTTATTTCGTATAGCACAAATAGGTGAATTTTCCGTTTGAGCGATGATCTCAAAACCATCAGGAGCTTTCAAAAGTGCATCTCCATGGCTCATCCAAACAACAGTATTTGAATTCAAACCATAGAAAAGATCATCATCTTTTTCAATTTTTAAAATCGCTTTGCCATATTCTCTTTTTGCGAACCTGTCAACTTCACCACCAAGTTTATATGCAATAAGTTGGAGCCCATAACAGATTCCAAGAATAGGAATTCCAAGCTCAAATAATCTAACATCAACTTTTGGAGAACCATTAGCATAAACACTTGCGGGACCACCAGAAAGAATTATCCCCTTGGGCTTTAAGTTTGCAATCTCATCAATAGGGAAATTAAAAGGTTGAATCTCAGAATAAACACCTACTTCTCTTATTCTCCTTGCTATTAACTGTGTGTATTGTGAGCCGAAGTCAAGTATGAGAATAAATTCACTGGGTCGCATCAGGTTTTTGAATTGTGAGTTTTGATTTAAATATAAAAATTTTCTCAAATCCCCCCAAATAATTTTTGCTTACTTGCTTAAATACACTTAAATTTTTTTAAAACTTTTTAAACAAAAAACGACAAGAAATGCAATATCGTGTTCTCGGAAGAACTGGCTTAAAAGTTTCAGAAATAGGTTTCGGAGCTTGGGGAATCGGCGGGAAAATGTGGATGGATTCAGACGATAACGAATCAATAAAAGCACTTCGCAGAGCAATTGAACTTGGTGTTAACTTTATTGATACAGCGCTTGTTTATGGAGACGGGCATAGCGAAAGATTGATAGGAAAAGTTTTAAAAGATGTGAAAGAAACTGTTTATATTGCCACCAAAATTCCGCCTAAAAATATGATTTGGCCTGCTTTGAAAAGAACCCCATTAAAAAATGTCTTCCCATACGATCATATCATAAAGTCTACCGAGCAAAGTTTGAAAAACCTTGGTGTTAACACAATTGATCTACAACAATTCCATGTTTGGAACGATGAATGGGCAAAGATGGATGAATGGTGGGAAGCAATACAAAAGCTAAAAGAAGAAGGAAAGATAAGATTCTTCGGAATATCAATAAACGATCATGAACCTTGGAATTCAATTGAATTAATAAAAACAGGTAGAGTTGATACTGTTCAAGTGATTTACAATATCTTTGATCAATCTCCTGAGGATGAACTTTTCCCTATTTGCCTTCAACACAATATCGGAGTTATAGTCAGAGTCCCATTTGACGAGGGAAGTTTAACAGGGAAAATAACCCCTGAGACAAAGTTTCCCGAAGGAGATTGGCGAAATCATTATTTCAGAGGCAACAGAAAACAACAAGTGTGGGAAAGAGTTCAAAAACTTGAAAAACTACTCGGAGACGAAGCGAAAACATTAAGCGAACTTGCTCTAAGATTCTGCTTGAGCCACGAGGCTGTTTCAACGGTTATCCCAGGAATGAGAAAACCACATCATGTTGAGCAAAATTGCGCAGTTTCGGACGGTAAGAAGCTTTCCCCCAAAATGCTGAAAGAGTTAAAAAAGCATATGTGGTTGAGAAATTTCTATCAATAATTTTTACAATTTTAACATTTTCGCTCATAAAGATAAATCAAAAAGAAACCAATTAAGTCAATCTTTAAAATCCTCTACTTTATAATCTCATATGTTTTAAACGCCGTTGCTCTCATAGAAGGGGGAATTCTTGAAAGCCATTTCATAATCTCAAGTATAGCGCCTTTATATGAAGGAATTACCCCAAACGGACCGTATTCTTCTAACTTCAAACCTGTAAATTCATACTTTTCACACGTCCCGATCACCATCAATGACTCTGTCAAGCGACTTGACCCATTTAAACTCGCAATTAAGCTATAAACTGAACCATTAGGCGGAAACTTATACTTCTGCCCCG
>JBCNVC010000074.1:0-796 GCA_039630395.1 Candidatus Kryptonium sp.
TGTTAAAAGATTCACTGCTTCTTGAAACTTGCCTGCTTGAATTAACATATTTGACTTACCAAGCAACGCTTCAACCATGCCTTTCATCGCAGCGTCAAGCTTCTTATCATACTGCAATGCTTTGTTATAATTGTCAATAGCATTGTCGTAATCGCCCTGAACTAAATAAATTCCAGCGATTGCATTATAAGCTGGGGCGAAGTCACTTTTGAGATTTATTGCTTCCTTAAACGCCTTGATTGCTTCCTCATTTTGCCTTAATGCTTTAAGCGCAAGTCCTTTGTTATAATAAAACCTTGGGTCCTGTTGATATTTCAAAGCTTCCTCATACTTCTCAATCGCTGCCTTATAATTTCCACTTCTTAAAAGTGAATTACCTTCGTTAAATAGTCTTGCTGCTTCAACATCAGGTTTTACTGAATTACCACCCTGAGCTAAGACAAGCGAAATTGCCATAATTAAAAACACTGCGACAGGAAAAATTCTTTTCATATTATCAACCTCCTTAGATTTTCATTGGTTCTTTCTGTAATTATAAAACATTTTTTGTTAAAAGTCAATACTTCGGCATATTCGGCTCGATCTTTTCAATCCAAGCATCGATTCCGCCAGCGAGATTTTTAACCCTGGTAAAACCAAGTTCTCTTAAAAACTGCACGGCTCTTGCACTTCTTCCGCCCATCTTGCAATAAAGCACAATCTCACAAGTTTGATCAAGTTCATTAACTTTTTCAGGTAACTCTGAAAGGGGGATCAGTTTACTTCCATAAATTCTGTTGATTTCATATTCATGCGG
>JBCNVC010000074.1:806-7219 GCA_039630395.1 Candidatus Kryptonium sp.
CGTAAAGCTTGCTCAGAGGTGATTCCGCAGAACGCTTCATAATCAATTAATTCTTTTATCGTTGGATTTTCACCACAAATCGGGCATTGTGGATTCTTTCTGAGTTTTAACTCTCTAAATTTCATCTTCAACGCATCAAACAGAAGCAATTTCCCAATGAGTGGTTCTCCAACGCCAAGAATTAACTTTATTGCTTCAAGTGCTTGAATTGTTCCTATAATCCCAGGCAAAACTCCAAGAACCCCACCTTCAGCACAACTCGGAACTAATCCCGGAGGCGGTGGCTCCTGATAAAGACAACGATAACATGGTCCCGCAACAGAATAAAAAACCGACGCTTGACCTTCAAATCTGAATATACTTCCATATACATTTGGCTTCTTCAAGATAACACAAGCATCATTAACAAGATAACGAGTTGGGAAATTATCTGTCCCATCTATGATTATATCATAATCTTTAATTATCTGAAATGCGTTATCACTCGTGAGTCGTGTATTATATGTTTCAATCTCGACATTTGGATTCAAAGCTTCAAGTTTTTCTTTTGCCGATTCAAGTTTTGATCTTCCCACATCCTTCGTTGTATGAATTATCTGCCTTTGAAGATTTGATAAATCAACGACATCAAAATCAACTATTCCAATTCTACCAACACCGGCTGCTGTAAGATAGAATGCAAGTGGAGAACCGAGTCCACCCGCACCAACTATTAAAACACTTGAAGCTTTTAGTTTCTTTTGACCATTTAGCCCAACCTCAGGCATTATAAGATGGCGTCCATATCTTAAAAATTCCTCCCGCGTTAATTCTATATCATCTATTAAATTCATAAACCTTGAATTCAAAATTTGCCCAAACATTGCATATTCCCTCTTTTTTTAATTCTTCAAAAAAGAAATTATTGCTTAGTTTCCACCTGCAATCGCTGGCACTATGCTGATGATGTCTCCATCTTTTAATTTCGTGTTATCGCCATCAAGATACCTTACATCTTCGTCATTGATGTAAATGTTTATAAAATTTCTCAAATTCCCATTCTCAGAAAAAAGATGTCGTTTCAATTGCGGATATCTATTTGTTAAGTTTTCCAATAGTTCCCTAACAGTTTGCCCATAAATTTCAATTGTATCTTTGTTTTCGGTGTATGGTCTCAACGGAGTTGGAATCATGACTTTTACTGACATTTCAACGCTCAAATTTTATTTTTAATTCGAATTTCCTCAAGATCAAACTCGCTTCTGTCTTCTTTTAGAACCCAGCTATTAACTTCTATAGATTTTCCATTTTCAACCGAAACGATAATATAAGATAAAAATGGAAACGCATGTTCCTTGTCATATTCAGATGGCTTCGCTGGATGGTTGGGGTGTGAATGATAGAATCCAACTATATCATATCCTTTTTCTTTAGCATATTTTTCAGCTTTGAGATAGTCCTGTGGTTTTATCAGATACCGCCTGTTTCTCTCGGTTTCTTTTGAATTTTCAATCCTTAAAATTTCAAATACAACTTTTTGAAAAGCATCAAACTTCCCAAGCAGAATACCACAGCATTCCTCCGGGTATGTTTCCTCCGCATGTGATTTTATACCCGAAATTATTTCATTTGATATTTCTATCATCGGTATTTACAAAATTTGTTTCTTCCCAAAATTTTTCGCTTAAATATTTGAATCCTGAATCAGGGAAAACTGTGACTATGAAGCCCTCATCAATTTTTTGCGCAAGTTTCAAACATGCTGCCATGACCGCTCCAGAGGAAACCCCAACAAGTAAACCTTCAACCCTTGCAAGTAATTTTACCATTTCATATGCTTCTTCAGTTGAAACCTCAATTAATTCATCAACAAGTTCAGGTTCAAAAATTCCAGGAACGATCGCGGTTGGTAGATGTTTTAGTCCCTCAATGCCATGAAGAGGAGAATCAGGTTGGACAGCAATTGTTTTTATTTTTGAATTAAATTCCTTCAATCTTTTGGCGGTCCCAACAAAAGTTCCCGTAGTTCCAAGCCCAGCAACAAAATGAGTTATTTTACCGTTTGTTTGATTTATAATTTCAATTGCTGTCGTCTCATAGTGAGAACGCCAATTTGCATCATTGTTATATTGATCTGGATAAAAATAAAGCTTGGGTTCTTTTTGTACGATTTCCTTTACAACTTTCTGTGCTCCATCTGTTCCCTCAAGTGGATTAGTAAAAATCAGCTCAGCGCCGTAAGCTTTAAGAATTTTTTTCCTTTCGGGGCTTGCGTTAGAGGGAAGAGCAAGTTTAACCCTATAACCAAGAGCAGCACCTATCATAGCATAAGCAATTCCCGTATTTCCACTCGTCGCATCAATTATAATTTTATCCTTAGTCAAAAGTCCGCGCTTTATCCCATCCATTATCATATAAAAAGCTGGGCGGTCTTTAACCGAACCCCCAGGATTGAACCACTCCGCTTTTGCATAAATTGAGATATTTTTTGAGTATGGGTTTATCTTGTCTATTTTTATAAGCGGAGTATTCCCAATTTTTGATAAAATTGAATTTTGCATCTGTATATAAAAAGAGATGAGTCTCTTTGTTATGTCTACAATTACAGTTTGAATTCACTCAAGCAAACTTTTTAGTTTTTAATTTTATGACCGGCGAATTCTATAATAGAAAACCTTATTTTTTCTTTGATTTGTTCCTGAAGAATTCAACCAACAATCTAACGCCTACTCCGGAGCCACCTTTGGGTTGATAGTCATATTCTTTTCAAGCATCGCAGTACCTGCGATATCAAGATGCACCCAAGGATAATTTCCAACGAACTTTTGCAAAAATTTTGCTGCGGTTATTGCCCCTGCCCATCTCCCTCCGGAGTTCTTAACATCTGCCACATCACTTTTTATAAGTTGATCATATTCATCCCAAGTTGGCAGTTGCCACACTCTCTCATATGTTTTCTCCCCGGCTTTTTTAATCTCTTCCATAAGTTTTTCATCGTTTCCAAACATGCCGGTTGCAAAATAACCAAGAGCAACGACGCAAGCACCTGTTAAAGTCGCAAGGTCAATTATAGCAGTTGGTTTATATCTTTGAGCATAGCCGAGCGCATCAGCAAGTATAATTCTACCTTCAGCGTCTGTGTTGATAACCTCAATTGTTTTTCCGCTGTATGTTCTTATTATGTCTCCGGGTCTATAAGCAGAGCCACCGGGCATATTTTCAGTTGCTGGAACAAGACCTACAAGATTAATGGGCAATTTCAATCTTGTAACGGCTTCCATCGTCGCAATGACAGCAGCTGCACCTGACATATCCATTTTCATTTCTTCCATTCCTTGAGCCGGTTTGATAGATAATCCACCACTATCAAAGGTTATTCCTTTACCAGCAATCACATATACTTCTTTGCTTTTTGGGTTTCCTTTGTATTCCATGATTATAAATCTTGGTGGTCTTGCGCTCCAGGAATTTACAGCAAGCAATCCACCCATACCAAGTTTTTCAATTTCAGGTTTTCCAAGAACTTTAACTTTATAACCATATTTTCTTCCAGAATTTATCGCACTTTGAGCAAGAGTTTCTGGATATATTGTATTTTGCAGGAGCATTCGCAAGATCACGAGCGAAATAAACCGCACTACAAACTATATCGGCAACCCTTATACCTTCTCTTATGTCTCTTGAGTCTTTCAGAAAATATTATTACCTCCTCAACTTTGTGATTTTCTTGTTCTTTGTTTGTTAAATATTTGTCGTATTTGTTAAAGAGCTAACACCGAAGCCTCTGCTATGGACTGCGCAATGTAAGAAAGATCATCATTAATTTTATCTTTAAGAAGCGAATAATCCGGAAATTCAATCGCAACCGTTTTTGATTTTAAATTTTGTGATTTCTTTGATGCAACAGCAACGGAACGACGAATCTTCTCAAGTGTAACTTTATCTCTTTCGCCAAGACCAACGATAATAATTCTTTTTGATTTTACAATAGAATTTGTCGGATATACAACCGCTAATTCCTTTTCTTTGCCCTTAAAATCACCAGCTGATATCAGCGTGCTAAGCTGACCATTTAGATATTTATCAACTCTGTTGATGGTATCTTCTAAAAGGTTTCTATCTGAAAATGTCAAGACAATTAAAGAGTCCGCTTTAACTGTAGTTAATGTTCCTTTTGAAAATGTTAACTTCATCTTATCACCTCAGTTTGTTTTTCTTCAAAATAGGCATATTTTTCTGCCTTTTCAAGAACTTGCTTTAAAACTTCCTGAATTGAGACGTTATAAAGTCGCGCGCCTGCTGCATTCTTATGACCGTTTCCTCCAAACTCCTTGGCAAGTTCATTTATAGGTATATTCCCTTTTGATCTGAAACTTAATTTCACACCGTCTTTAAGTTCAAGTAGAAAAATTGCTATTTTAATACCAGCAACACTTAAAATTGACTGAACAAACCCATCCGTTTCCCACTCCTTAACACCATAATTCTTCAACATTTCCTGAGTAAGGACGATATAACCAAGTTGACCATTATACATCGTCTCCAACTCTGAGAGACATTTACCAAGGAGTCTCGTTCTACCAAGGGAACTTTGTTCATAAACTTTATCATAAATTTCGGTCGGATCAACCCCAGCATCAAGTAATTCAGCAACTATGCGATGTGTCTCTGAATCGGTCCTCGGAAATCTGAACGAACCCGTATCCGTCATAATTGCGGTATAAAGACCGATCGCAATCAATTTGTCAATTTTAAACTGATCAAATGATTTTATGAGTTTATAAACAATCTCACCGCTTGCAGGAGATTCAATATCAATCAGATAATAATCAGCAAAGTTTTGGGTTTCAAGATGATGGTCAATTATAATTTTTATTGCTTTGCTTTGAAGAACATATTTTTCCATCGTTTTCAATCTGTGCGACTGATTCATATCGCAAATTATGATCGCATCTGCGCTTAAAATTTTTTCAACATGCTCGTAATTTTGCTCATCAAAGACAAGAAATTTATTTTCTGGATCAAGGAATTTATAATTATCCGGCGTTTCGCTTACATTTATAACTGCTGCGTGTTTTCCAAGTCTCTCAAGGAAGTATAGTAGAGCCAATTCACATCCAAGCCCGTCGCCATCAGGATTGACATGGGTCGTGATAACGAAATTGCGTGATCTCTTTATAATTTCTTTGACTTCGTCAAACTGAAGATGATTTATATTCAAATGCGTCATGGCTTTCAATCTTTTGTTTTAAAGGAATTACAAAATTTATCTCAAAAAAACAAAACAAGCAAATTATGTTGATTTTAGCGACAAGGGGGAAGGAAAAGCGCTATTTTTCGTTAATACAATTTTAACGAAATCTTCACAAATGCATTTTATTTTTACCTTGTAAAATTTACTTTGCCCCTTGACAGAAAGGATTTTTTTAATTATATTGTCCAAGAATTATCACAAACAAAATTTGGGAGGCAGATATGAAGAAAGCGCTTCTAATTGCATCTTTTCTCTTATTTGTACTAAACTTAATTCAAAGTCAAACGATACCGCCTGCTCAAAGCTTACCATATTCTCAAGATTTTAGCACCCTTCCTCACAGTTCAAGTACATACCCAGCAGGTTGGCAAGGATGGACAATAGGAACAAATCCATCAGACCCAACCTACTTTTCTGCGCTTGGTGATTCTATAGCAAAAGGTAATTTAACATTAATCTCAAATAGTGATGCTAGTATGACAACTGGCGGAGTACATAATTATAATGGCAAAATTGGATTTTTACCTGTTCTTGATCTCAACCCAAGTATATGTCTTGCAATAAATACAACTGGCTTTAGAAGAGTCATAATAACTTACGATATAATGACTATTAGAAATCCATATGATGGTAGCTCCAACACGAGAATAAACAAAGCTGCGCTTCAGTACAGAGCAGCAAATAATATAGGACCATTTACAACTACAGCGGATTCCAATTATCAAAATAACACCACAAATAAAACATCTTCAGGCGACACGAGTCGCCAAAATCAAGTAACTAATATGCTTTTGCTACCATCAGCCTGTGAAAACCAATCTGTGGTTCAATTAAGATGGGTAGCGCGTCAGGTTAGTGGTACTGGCGCTCGTCCAAGCTTTGCTATTGATAATGTTTATATTAACGGAACAAGATTTTTCACATCAAGCGGTAGTCTTTCAGGTGGTCCGTTTTATGGCTTAGAATTAGATGGCGATGGGATCACAGTAAGTTTAAACACGAACATAGTGGTTGACACATTGAATTTTCTTCAAAATGGAAAAGTTATAACGGGAAACTACAATCTCAAAGTTAATAAAATAGTCACAGGAGCTGGCACGGGGAAGTTTGTTGAAGGAAATCTTGTTTATCCAATTTCATCAACGGGTTCAAAGAAATGGGAAACTGGACAAGGGAATGA
>JBCNVC010000075.1:0-6987 GCA_039630395.1 Candidatus Kryptonium sp.
GTAGGGATTTCGAAAATTTACCTACTTGATACAAACCTTCCAGAAAATGACTTTCACTTCAGAGATATAACAAGCAAAGTTTACGGAGGAGATTCAACGACCCGAATCTTTCAAGAAATCGTTCTCGGCATCGGCGGGGTAAGATTTTTAAGGGCACTTGGAATTGAACCATCCGTATATCATCTAAACGAAGGACATAGCGCCTTCTTAACACTTGAACTTTTGCGAGAAGAAATAAGCAAAGGTAAACCGAAAGAAGAAGCTGAAAAGGCAGTAAAAGAAAAATGTATCTTCACAACTCACACGCCCGTCCCAGCTGGACATGATAGATTCACACCAGACCTAATAGAATATGCCTTGAGCGAATTCATAAAATCACTTGGATTTTCCATGAAAGAATTTCTCGCATACGGAAGGATTCATCCTGATAACGATCAAGAACCATTCTGTATGACAGTTCTCGCTTTGAAATTATCAAGAAATGCAAACGCCGTCAGCGAACTTAACGGGATTGTCAGCAGAAAAATGTGGCAACCGCTTTTTAAAAGCAAATCTGAAAAAGATGTACCAATTGAACATATAACGAACGGAATACACACATTAACCTGGCTTAACAGAATCGCCTTTGAATTTTGGCAACGAAAACTTGGAGAAAAATGGTATGAGGAAATTGAAAATCCTAACCTATGGCAAAGTGTTCTTGACGAGAAATTTATCACAGACGAAGAAATATGGGCTATCAGATACGAGTTAAGAAGAAACTTAATTGAATTTGTGAGAGAAAAAATTTCCGCTCAACTTTTGAGAATGGGACTTGACTCAAGAATTAATATAAACACAATCTTGTCCCCAGATGCATTAACAATTGGATTTTCAAGAAGATTCGCAACTTACAAAAGAGCACCTCTAATTTTTTACGACCTGGAAAGAGCGAAAAGAATTTTCAACAATAAAGACAAACCAATTCAAATAATTTTCTCAGGAAAAGCTCATCCCAGAGATGACGCTGGCAAGGAATTCCTGCAAAAAATTGTCCAGATTTCAAAATTACCCGAGTTTTATGGCAAAGTTATATTCATTGAAAATTACGACATGAACATAGCAAGATATCTTGTCTCCGGTTGCGACCTTTGGTTGAACAATCCGAGAAGACCGCTTGAGGCAAGCGGAACGAGCGGACAAAAAATAATTTTAAATTTTGGGCTAAACTTTAGCATACTTGATGGATGGTGGCGCGAAGCATATAATGGGAAAAATGGATGGGCTATAGGAAAAGATGAATCATTTGAAGATCCAAATATACAAGACAAATTTGATGCGGAATCACTATATCAAACCCTTGAGCACGAAATCATCCCAACCTTTTACAATCGCGATGAAAATGGAATTCCCAAAGAATGGATCAAGCGAATAAGATATTCAATCGCAACTATAACCCACTTCTTCAACACAAATAGGATGGTGCGAGAATACGCACAAAGATATTATAAATTGCCCGCTTTTGTTTATTAGCAATTTATTCAGTATTTTAAACCATAGATTTCAAACAATTGAGGAAATCTGCCATGGCACGGAGTTTAAATAAAGTTATGTTAATTGGACATCTCGGCGCCGATCCAGAATTGAGATATACTCCAAGTGGTATCCCAGTTGCCACATTCAGAATTGCAACAAATGAAACCTGGCGTGATGCCGACGGAAACTTGCAAGAACGAACTGAATGGCACACAATAGTCGTATGGAGAAAGCTTGCAGAATTGACTAATGATTTATTAAAGAAAGGAAGTAGAGTTTATGTTGAAGGTCGCATACAAAGCAGATCCTATGAAGATAGAAACGGGATAAGACGAACTGTAACGGAAATCGTAGCTGATGATATAATTTTGCTTGATCCCAAAACATCTTCTGAATCGAGCTTACAAGCGCCACAAAAGACATCCGCAACACAAGATACTACTGAAACTGCAACGAGCGAAGAACTTAAAGACTATATCATTCCGCCTGAGGTTTTATCCGATGATGAAGTTTCCCAAAAATTTGACGACGATTTGCCATTTTAATAAAACCTTCGTTTTATCTTTATGATGCTTTACGATGCGCTTGCTTCTCTGCTTGCCGTTGTGGTGTTATTGATCTTTTCGGGACTCATATCAGCATCCGAAGTTTCACTTTTTTCTCTCTCTTCGGAAACGATAGGAAAATTTGCCAAAAGCAAATCTAAAATTCATAAACTCGCCGCGAAACTCCTTGAAAATCCACAACGACTCCTCGTAACAATTCTAATCTCAAATAACTTTGTAAACATTGGGATCGCCCTTCTTTCAACTCTTTTTGCACTACGATTAAGTTATGCACTTAACATAAATACTGAATATATTCTTTCAATCAACATAATAATCACAACTGCTCTTGTTCTTTTATTCGGGGAAATTTTTCCGAAATTGTTTTCAGCACAAAACCCAGAAAAAGTAGCGCTCATTGTTTCGCCAGTTATAAATTTCTTCTCGATACTTTTGTATCCCCTCGTTGAAATCTTTTTAATCATCACAAACGCATTCAAACGAAAAATTCCTGTTTCAAAATCAAATCTACTAATTGAAGAAATAAAACCACTAATTGAGCTCGGCGGGAAATATGGAATCATAAAAAAGGAGGAAGAAGAAATAATAAAAAATCTGCTCCAATTCCCGACTAAAACAGTTAAAGATGTGATGACATCAAGAGTTGATATGGTCTCGATAGAAATTAACTCTGATCTAAACCAGATAATCAAAACGATAAAAGAAACTGGATTCTCACGCCTCCCAGTGTATCAAGAACAAATTGACAACATAGTTGGAATACTTTACGCAAAGGATATAATTCAATTCATAAGGAACAAATCTGCCCGAAAAAAATTTGATATAAAAAAGTTTCTAAGAGAACCGATCTTCGTCCCAGAGACAATGAAACTTGAGACGCTACTTCAAGAATTCAAACAGAAGAAAATGCACATAGCTATAGTTGTTGATGAATTCGGTGGAACCGCTGGGCTTGTGACATTGCAGGATATTATAACTGAAATCTTTGGCGAGATAGAAAGAGAAAAGACAGAACAAAAACCCTTTGAAAAGATAAGCGAAAACGAATTTCTACTTGATGCCGGGCTTACAATTGAAGAAGTAAACGAACTACTTGGAATAAATTTAGAAACAACGAAAAGCGACTATGATACCATCGGTGGATTCATACTTGACATAACTGGGAAGATTCCAAAGGAAAAAGATGTTATAAATTATGAAAACCTCAGTTTCACGATTGAAAAAGTTGAAAATAGAAGAATCAAAAAAGTCAAAATAAAAAAACTAAGGAAGCAGGAAAATGATTAAAAAAATATCTCATGTCGCAATCGCGGTTAAAAATCTTGAAGAAGCAATATCTACATTCTCAAAACTCACGGGGATTGAAAATTACCACATTGAAACAGTTGAAGAACAAAAAGTTCGCGTGGCAATTTTTAAAGTCGGAGAATCAAGAATTGAACTAACAGAGCCGACAGCACCTGATTCACCAGTTGCAAAATTTATTGAAAAAAGAGGCGAGGGAATCCACCATATAGCCTTTGAAGTTGATGATATTGAAAAAGAGCTTGAAAGAGTCAAAGAAAAAAACTTTCAACTCGTTGATTCAACCCCAAGATACGGTGCAAACAACTGTTTGATAGCATTTATTCATCCAAAATCCGTAAACGGTGTATTAGTTGAACTAACACAGGAGATGTTGGAAAAACAGAAATGAAAACAAGCGAGCTTGAAATAAAAATCCAAAATCTTCCTCAGCTCCCAGGCGTTTATCAATTTAAAGATGCTAATGGAAAAGTAATCTATGTGGGCAAAGCGAAAAATTTAAAAAACAGGGTAAAAAGCTATTTCGTTAAGTCACAACCATTTAATCCTAAACTCTCAGCACTTGTTTCAAAAATCCACGATGTTGATGTAATAGTCACATCTTCCGAGGTTGAAGCTCTAATTCTTGAAGCAAATCTGATAAAGAAGCTTAAACCACGATATAATGTAAGCTTGAAAGATGATAAAAGTTTCCCGTATATCGTCGTAACAAACGAACCATTTCCGCGCGTCTTTTCAACAAGAAAAATAAAAATGGATGGCTCGCGCTATTTCGGTCCATATACCGATGCATATTCACTAAAACAGACATTGAAGCTCATAAGAGATATTTTCATGGTGAGAAGTTGTAAATACTACATTGACGATGATGTGATTCAAAAGAAAAAAATCAAGGTTTGTCTTGACTATCACATAAAGAAATGCGGTGGTCCATGTGAAGGGCTCGTCTCAAAAGAAGAATACAATAAAATGATAGATCAAGTTGTTCAGCTTTTAAATGGAAAGATTGACAACCTCGTTGAATCCCTTAAAAATCAAATGGGAAAACTCGCGGAAGAATTAAAATTTGAAGAAGCGGCGATCTTAAGAGATAAAATTAAAGCACTTGAAATTTACACAGCAAAGCAAAGCGTCGTAAGTGTTGAACCAATTGACAGAGATATTTTTGCGGTCGCTTATGAAGATGAAGACGCCTGCGGAGTATTGTTTAAGGTCAGGGACGGAAAACTGATTGGAAGCCAACAATTTTTCATGACCGGAGTTGCTTACAAAGAAGAAAAAGAAATCATTGAAACATTGTTAACTCAGTATTATCTAAACTCCGAATATATCCCATCTGAAATTTTGATCCCGACGCAGATTGAAGATTATCCCTCAGTTGAGAAATGGCTTTCTGAAAGAAAAAAATCAAATGTTAAGGTAAAAACACCGGAAAACGAAGATGAATCTCGCCTTATTTCGATGTGCAAGATCAATGCAAAGTATCACCTTGATGAATACAAAATCCAAAAGATGAAAGCGAAAGAAGAGTTTGCTCCCAATGTTTTGAGGGCTTTGCAAAAAGAATTACATCTTGATAAGTTGCCCAGGCGAATTGAATGTTTTGATATCTCAAACATTCAAGGTTCGGATATCGTTGCGTCCGTAGTTGTTTTTGAAAACGGGAAACCGAAGAAAAGTGAATATAGAAAGTTTAAAATAAGAAGCGTATCGGGCAAACCTGATGATTTTGCAAGTATGGAAGAAGTCATTGAAAGAAGATATTCACGACTCTTAAATGAAGGTGGAAAGATGCCAGATCTAATCGTAATTGACGGTGGCAAAGGTCAATTATCATCTGCAATCAAATCACTTGAAAAACTTGGGATTAAAGATCAACCAATAATAGCACTTGCGAAAAAATTTGAAGAAATTTACTTTCCAAATCTTGACCTTCCTCAATCACTACCCAAGTCATCCCCTGCTTTATATCTGCTTCAAAGAATAAGAAATGAAGCTCATCGCTTTGCAATTACATTCCACCGTGAAGTCAGAGCAAAACGCACCTTCTCAACCCAGCTTCTTGAAGTTAAAGGAATCGGCGAAAAAAGAGCAAAACTTCTGCTTTCAAAATTTGGATCAATTGAAGGGATAAAACAAGCACCAATTGAAGAACTTGAAAAAATTCTCGGCAAGACAGTTGCACAAAATTTAAAGGAATTCCTCTCAAAACAATAAATAAGTAAATGACAGAGATTCAAAAAAGCATAATAAAAACGCTGACCTATTTTTCAATTTTCAAGCATCCACTAAAGATAGATGAACTCCATAGATATTTGTTTTTCCAACATTGTACAAATTGACGATCTTAAAAAAGAAGTGAATGAACTGAAAGATGATGGTAAAATTTTTGAGATAGAGAATTTCTACCTAATTGAAAACGACAAGAACTGGATACTAAACAGATACCACGGCGAAAAACTTGCATCAAAGTTTTGGAAAATTGCACAACTTATGGCTCATCTAATAAAAAGATTTCCATTTGTAAGAGGAATTTTTATCTCTGGCTCCCTTGCGAAATGGAATGTCACAATTCACACAGACATTGACTTTTTCATAATAACAAAGCCCAAACGCTTATGGATAACAAGAAGCGCACTAATAGCATTTAAAAAGATTTTTCTTTTCAACAGCAAAAAGTTTTTCTGCTTAAATTATTTCGTCACCGATGATCACCTTGAAATTGAAGCCAAGAACATATTCACCGCTATTGAAATCGCGTCCGTCAAGCCAATATATAATTTTGATCTTTACTTGAAATTTCTTGAAGCGAATTCATGGATAAAAAACTTTGTTCCGAATTTCGTTCCAGCTCAATTACCGAACTTAATTTCAAAGCGATTTCCGGTTTCAAAACTTATTTTGGAAAAACTTGTTGAAATCTCATTTAACACAAATACAAATTCACTTGATAACCTTGACCTGTTTTTAATGAACAAATGGGAAAAAATTTGGCAAAAGAGATATCCGCACCTAACAGATGAAGAAAGAGATTTGATGTTTAGGTGCAGACCCTATGCCTCAAAGGCACATCCGAATCATTTTCAAAACTTCGTTCTCACAAACTATGAAGAAAAATTGAAGATGTTTCTTAACGATTCAGCATAGTTAAACATATTAACAAACAAATCTACAGATAATTTACTTCACCAACATCATCTTCTTAACATCCACAAACTTCCCAGCCCTCATTACACAATAATAAACCCCACTTGACAAACCCACCCCATCAAACCTGTAAACATACCTTCCCGCATCAAACTCCCCATCAACAACAACACCAACAACCCTGCCCAAAACATCGTAAACCTCTATCCTAACTCTCGTTCTTTCTGCGACATCAAACTCAATGTTCGTGATCGGATTGAATGGATTTGGATAGTTCTGATAAAGTGCAAACTCTTTCGGTATCGTCTCCTCTTTCTTTTGCACATCAAGTATCACTCCACCCTCTCGATAAACTGCAAGTCCTCTTCCATCTGTCCCAATCCACTTGTTACCCTGGATATGAATAGCGAATTGAAGTGAAAGATTATCAGTAATCAGTTGTATTTATCTGTTG
>JBCNVC010000076.1:0-6965 GCA_039630395.1 Candidatus Kryptonium sp.
TGAGCTGATAAAGCTCACGCTTGAACACAGGGATGAGATTCCAAATTTGATTTTTGAAAAAATATCCGCCCTCTTAAAATAAAGTTTTGTTCTTTTGCTTATTTTTTGTATCTTTGTCCAGATTTAATGGTGGAAATTTGATGTTTTTAACCTGCTTTTTTAGGGAAAGTTGAAATCTTCAAAACAAATGAGGATGAAAGGTGAAAAGGACATATCAACCTCATAACACGAAAAGGCGCAGAACACATGGCTTCAGGGCAAGGATGAAAACAAAAAGCGGTAGGAAAATTCTTGCAAGAAGAAGAGCAAAGGGAAGATGGAAATTGACGGTAAGCGATGAACGCTAAAAGATATACGCTACCGAAGAAAGAAATCATTAAAAAGCCCAAGGAGATAACGGAGATACTGAAAAATTCAAATTCAATAACTGGAAATTTAATCAAAATTTACTTTCGCCTCCTACCATCAAGAGACATAAAAACAAGAGTAGCATTTGCGGTATCAAAAAAAGTAAAACCGATCGTTTTAAAAAACAGAGCAAAAAGATTATTAAGAGAGGTCTATCGGCTAAATAAACATAAGCTGATAGAACCTCTCTCTTTGAAGAACAAATCAATTGATTTGGTTTTGCTATTTATCGGCGAAAAAGAATTGCTTAAAAAGTTGAAATATGTAGATGTTGAAAGAGATTTCACACAGTCAATAAAAAAAATTTTGAAGATGATAAATGAAGCGTGATATCTTGACGCAATTTGCAATACTGCTTGTTAAAATTTACAAATTTTTCATTTCCCCAATTTTTCCGCCAAGTTGTAGGTTTTATCCGTCTTGTTCAGAATACTCAATACAAGCACTCTCAAAATACGGCTTTTTTAAAGGTTCTTGGCTTTCAATAAAAAGAATAATAAGGTGCAATCCTTTTAATCCTGGTGGAATTGACGAAGTTCCTTAAAATAAAACAAAGGATGTCTTAAAATGGATAGAAACGCTCTTCTCGGAATAATTTTAATCACGCTTGTTTT
This sequence comes from Candidatus Kryptonium sp., assembly GCA_039630395.1. GTDB lineage: Bacteria > Bacteroidota > Ignavibacteria > Kryptoniales > Kryptoniaceae > Kryptonium. Next base: position 1,023 of record JBCNVC010000076.1, read on the forward strand.
GTTGATTTGGATGTGGTATAATGCCCCAAGAATGCCTCAGCAAACCCCGAATGTCAAAGACACACTTAAAGCGACGGAGGAATTGGAAAAAATAAATCAAGCGAAAAGCGATACATTCGGAGTTTATTTCTCTCATCTTTCAAAAGGGGAAGAGAAAAAAATACTCGTTGAAACGGATCTATACACTTGCGTTATTTCCTCAAAGGGCGCCGTAGTTGAAAAGTTTGAGCTGAAAAAGTTCAAAACATGGGATGGGTATCCCGTTCAATTAGTGGAAATGAAAAAGGGCGGTGATTTCTCGATTCTTTTCATGACAACAGATGGTAAAATAATTAACACAAAAGAGCTCTACTTTGATACAAAAGCCAAAAACTGGGAAAACTTTGTAATCAAAGGTAAAAATGAAAAAGCAGAAATTGAATTCGTGCTTAATGTTAACGATTCCAGTAAAATTGTGAAAAAATTCATCTTTGAGAGCGGGAAATACTCGTTTGATACGGAGGTTGAATTTATAAAGATGGAGAAAATAATTGCGAATTTTGAATATCAGGTCGTTTGGGAGAACGGGATAAAGTTAACAGAAGAAAACAGCGTTGAGGAATCATACTTCGCCAGTGCATACGCAAAAGTCGGAGATGTTTACGAAACGATAGACGCAAGCGAATTCGGACGAAAGGTTTCTCGCTCCTACTCTGGGACAACGAGATGGGTTGGGACACATAATAAGTATTTCGCAGTCGCAATAATATCAAACGACTATTCAGATGGAGCATATCTTGAAGGTGAACGCTTCCCACTGCCTGATAACGGTGTTAAAGAAAACTACTTAGTTGCCCTAAAAGTCCCATTTAAAGGTGAAAGTTATCAGAAAAACCACTTCACCATTTATCTTGGTCCACTTGATTATAAAATTTTGAAGTCATATGGCGTTGGACTTGAAGAAATGATCAGTTTGGGGCTAAGATGGTTAATAAGACCAATAGCTGAATATGTCCTTCTCCCCTTCTTTACATTCCTGCATTCGTTTATACCGAACTATGGAGTTGTGATAATCATCTTTTCAATCGTGATAAAAATTCTTCTCACTCCGTTGACAATAACGCAGATGAAATCAATCAAAAAGATGCAAGCGATAGCACCAGTTTTGAAAGAGTTGCAAGAAAAATACAAAGATAATCCGCAGAAACTTAACCAAGAGGTGATGAGAGTTTATCGGGAATATGGCGTCAATCCTTTCAGTGGATGCTGGCCGTTACTTTTACAATTACCAATTCTTTATGCCCTTTTCTCACTGTTCCGCGTCACAATTGAATTAAGGCAAGCTGGATTTATACTTTGGATAAAAGATCTTTCAATTCCAGACACAATTTTAAAACTACCTTTCTATATTCCGATTTTTGGAGTAAATCAGATAAGTGGTCTTGCTTTGCTGATGGCTATAACTATGTTAATTCAGCAATGGATGTCGTCTGCCACAATAGACAAAAGACAAAGAGTAACTGCAACTATAATGACAATACTTTTCTTCTTGATATTTAACAGCTTGCCCTCCGGACTTAACCTGTATTACTTCGTATTTAATGTGCTATCAATACTACACCAATGGTATATAAACAAATACACGAAGGTTGAGTTAAAGCCGGTGCAAGACAAGAAAAGACCTTTCAAAGGTGGAATTTTTAAAAAGTTTGACATCCCAACGATGAGCGAATTAACGGGAGCAAAAAAGAAGAAATCAAAGAAATGAAAACCCAATTTTTATTAATCTTTGCTTTCTCTTTTCTCTTTGCTCAAAATTCTATAGCGCAGTTTTCACCAGAAGATACAACTCTTGTTGATATACAGAAAATTAACCCGAGGATAATTGTTGAAATAAAATACGCAACCAACGATAACTTTACCGGTAGAAAACTTTACACCATTTCAAAATGCTTTTTGAGAAAATTCGTAGCGCTTAAACTTGATTCTGTTCAACGAGAACTTGAAAAAATTGGGCTTGGATTAAAAGTTTGGGATTGTTATCGTCCGCTTTCAGTTCAGAAAATTCTGTGGTCAATTGTTCCAGACGAAAGATATGTTGCAAATCCGGCTAAGGGTTCAAGACATAATCGCGGTTGTGCAGTTGATCTAACCCTCGTTGATTCATCAGGCAAGGAATTACCCATGCCGACAAAATATGATGATTTCTCAGAAAAAGCACACCGAGATTATTATAACTTGCCAGATACAGTTATAAGAAATAGAAAACTTCTTGAAGATGTGATGAAAAAACACGGTTTTATCCCGCTTTCAACTGAGTGGTGGCATTTTGATTTTGAAGGGTGGGAAAAATTTTCAATTCTTGATATTCCCCTTGAAAAGCTCGCCGGAAATGAAAAGCGTTAGGTTTTCAACAAGTCTAACAAAATGATAAAGAAATACCTTCAACCACATTGCCATTGTGACCGAAGCAAAGCAAACCTAAAACCAAGATTATGCCCCTTGCAATAACAAGTGGAGATGTTGGTTGTGTTTGCTCACTGTGATGACAAATAAAGATTGCCGTGGGTTTTCGTTCTTAACAGTGACGGTTAACGGATTGATGCAAGCGAAAATGTGGTGATTTAACTTTCCTTTCGCAAGAGATTGCTTTACTGTGTTTGCTTTTTACAATGACGGTGGAAGTTGCTTCACCGCATTTGCTCCTCGGAATGAAAGCAAAAGATTGCCCTGAGACTTCATCCATCGCAATGACAAATGGGAATTGCTACAAGTCCCTCGCAAAGACAAAAGAAAATTACTTCTTTGCTTTAAAAGCGCCTCCCCTAAAGAGGGGAGGAGCGATTAATTTAAATTCTTCAAGTTCCAGCACTATAATCTTTTATGTAAGCTTTTTGTTCCTTTGTTAATTTATCAATTTTTATGCCCATCGTTTTCAATTTAAGTTCTGCGATTTCTTCATCTTGTTCGGGAGGAATATCATAAACTTTCGGTTCAAGCTTTTTACCTTTTTTAAACATTTCAACAAGTTTAAGTTGAGCCATAAATTGATTTGCAAACGACATATCCATAACTTCCGAGGGATGTCCTTCTGCTGCAACAAGATTCACAAGGCGTCCCTTCGCAAGGACAAAAATCCTTCTGCCATCCTTCAAAAGATATTCATCAACATGATTTCTAATTTCTTTTACGCTTTTTGCCATCTTTTTTAATTGAACGAGATTTATCTCAACATCGTAGTGTCCGGTATTGCAAACTATAGCACCGTCCTTCATAACTTTAAAATGTTCCTCGGTTATAACATCTTTCACTCCTGTAGCGGTTATGAAAACATCTCCAATTTTTGCAGCTTCCTTCATTGGCATAACTGTGAAACCATCAAGCACAGCTTTTAATGCAGCAATCGGTCTAACCTCCGTGACGATCACATTTGCGCCAAGACCTCTTGCTCTCATTGCAACTCCTTTTCCACAGTGTCCATATCCAGCGACAACGACAGTTTTACCAGCAATTAAAATGCTCGTTGCTCTTAAAATCCCATCAAGAGTTGATTGTCCAGTTCCATATACATTATCAAAATCCCATTTCGTTTCCGCGTCATTAACAGCTATGATTGGATACTTCAAAGCTCCGGCTTCCGCCATTGCTCTCAATCTTTTCACGCCTGTCGTTGTTTCCTCTGTTCCACCGATTATATCCGGGATAAGTTCTGGGTGCTTGCTGTGAATTGTAAAAATTAGATCAGCGCCATCATCAAGAGTTAAATTTGGTTTTATGTGAAGCGTTTGTTCAATTGCCCAATAAAATTCATCTACGCTCATTCCATTCCATGCAAAAATTGAAATACCTTGTTTTGCAAGTGCTGCAGCTATTGTATCTTGGGTTGAAAGAGGATTACATCCACTCCAACTAACCTCTGCTCCACATTCAACAAAAGTTTTAACCAAAACCGCTGTTTCTTTTGTTACATGAAGACAGCCAGCAATCCTAAATCCTTTGAAGGGTTTTGTTTTGCTGTATTTTTCTCTCAAAGCCATCATAACAGGCATTCTGCTTTCAGCCCACCGTATTTGTCTAAAACCTTCCTCTGCTAATGATAGATCTCTGACTTTATAGACGCCCTTTAATTCATCCATATTAAAAGGTTCTCCTTCTTTGTTTTTAAGTTTTATTTGAATCTATTTTAAAAGTTCTTTGAACAAGGAAACATAGTCAAGTTTTTCCCAAGTAAATTCAGGCTCATTCCTTCCGAAATGTCCATAAACCGCGGTCTTGCGATAAATTGGTCTTTGAAGTTTCAATCTATCAATTATCCCTCTTGGAGAAAGGTCAAAGTTTTTCATGATGAAATCAGCTATCATGTCATCCGGAACCTTGCCTGTTCCTTTCGTGTCAACATAGATTGCAACTGGTTTTGCAACCCCTATTGCGTAGGCAACTTGAATCAAGCATTCATCAGCTAGTCCAGAAGCAACGATATTTTTTGCGATATGTCTCATTTCGTAAGCTGCGCTTCTATCAACCTTCGTTGGATCTTTGCCTGAGAAACAACCACCGCCATGTGGTGCTTTTCCGCCGTATGTATCAACTATTATTTTTCTACCAGTAAGTCCAGTATCGCCATGAGGACCACCAATTACAAATGAACCTGTTGGGTTGATGTGATACTTAGTTTTTTTATCTATATATTCCTCGGGGATAACCTCTTTTATAACAAATTCTTTTAGGTCTTCAGCTATAATCTTTGATGTTAACTTTTTCCCCTTATATTTTTCATCGTGTTGAACTGAAAAAACTATTGTATCAACTCTAACGGGTTTGCCAGTATTGTCATATTCAATTGTAACTTGGCATTTACCATCTGGTCTTAGATATGGCATCAAGTCAGTTTTTTTTCTGACATACGCAAGTCGTTTCATTAATTTATGTGCAAACATAATAGGCATTGGCATAAGCTCTGGTGTTTCTCGGCAAGCGTAGCCAAACATCATACCTTGATCACCTGCTCCGCCTTTATCAACCCCTCTGGCTATATCAGGTGATTGAGATTTAACCGTGACTATAACTCCACAAGATCGGTAATCGAATTGATACTCCGATTTATCATAACCTATATCTTTAATGACATCTCTTGCAATTCCGTCGAAATCAACCTTCGCTCTCACTTCTTCAGGAGCTCTAATTTCGCCACCTATCACAACGAGCCCGGTTGTTACAAATACCTCACAAGCGACCTTTGCCTCAGGATAGTGCGTAAGGAAAGCATCAAGAACTGCATCGGAAATTTGATCGCAGATTTTGTCTGGATGTCCTTCGGCAACTGATTCAGAGGTGAATAGCCTTCCCATTTATTCTCCTCATTTGTTTAAGTTTTGTTTTTCAATAAAACTCAACCTCAGATGAATCCCCAATGTTAACTTTCTTATAATCCCCCTTGACGATAGCTCCAAGCCCGACGATTGACGAATCAAGAAGGGCGTTTTGAATCTTTGCGTCATCTCCTATAATTGAATTTCTTATGATTGAAGATGAAATTTCAACTCCATCTGAAATCGTTGTGTATGGTCCTATGATTGAATTTTCAATTTTGCTCGTCGGCGCAATATAAACCGGTGGAATTATTAAAACATTCTCAAACTTCCCAAGTTTTTTCAGATTTGTTCCATTTTTTTCAAGTAAAAATTTGTTCGTCGCAAGCAGCGTCTCAGGTTTACCACAATCATACCATCCATCTATTTCAAAAACTGTTATCTTCTCACCCTTATTTATCATAATTTGAAGCGCATCAGTAAGCTGATACTCACCCTTGGTCTTTATCTCACCTTTAACAACTTCTTCAAGTGATTCCTTTAAAAGTTTTGGATTCCTAATCAAATAAATTCCAACAATCGCAAGATTGCTTTCCGGTTGAGATGGCTTTTCTATAAGTTTTTTAGCGAAATTGTCATCATCAAGAATCACGAC
>JBCNVC010000077.1:0-6888 GCA_039630395.1 Candidatus Kryptonium sp.
GCATATATTTTCGCTTTGCTTTTTCCAAATGTCATTACATTTTGAGAAGGTGAAAACCTGCGAATTAATATAACCCAAAGAAGTATGAAAAATGCTATTGGTAAAATCCAGTTAAGCAAAATATCTCTACCCCAATTGCTTTGGATTACACCGCGGTAATCAACTCCTCGTTCCTGTAATTCCTTTAACAAATTTTCATCAGGTAACTTTACAACTTCAACAACCTTTGGAATTTTTTGAGATTCAACGATTTCTTTTTTAAATGTCACAACAATTTTTTCGTTTCCTATTTGAACTGATTCTATCTCGTTTTTTGATAAGCGGTCTTTGAATTCTTTATATGATATTTCTTTAAGGGGCGGATGAAGAATGAAGTATTGAAGCAATATCAAGATTATAACCGCAACAATGTAATATACTATTGAAAATTGCGTTTGCTTTTTCATTTTACCGTCGTCAAAGTTTTTGTTTTTAGATTTTAAATCCACATCATTATTTTTCTTTCAAGGCTTTTCTAACTTCCGATTCGCTCATTCCAAGGTAATGCCCGATCTCATGAAGCACGACCTCTCTTATCTTTTTTCTCAATTCATTCTCGTTTTTACAGATTCTCTCAATGTTTGCCTTGAAAATAAAAATTCTATCTGGTGTCACTGGATACATTCCATAACTTGTTCCTCGTTTTGATAGTGGAACACCGGTGTAAAGTCCAAGGAGATTATACTTGTTTGATCTTGTTATTTTAAGTTCTTCGTCATCGGGATAATCTTGTACTATAAATACGACATTGTCAAGTTTTTGTTTTATTTGTTGAGGCAAGCTTTCAATTGTTTCTTCGATTATTTTTTCAAATTCATCAATTGTCATAGTTTATTGTGCCTTCACAAATAATTTTCGCAGTCCCTTCAAGATAAACAAATTTTTTATCTTTATTCCAACCAACAATTAGAATCTCACCGCTTGTTGCTTTTATCTTAATTGGTGGCGTCATATTTTTAACCTCTGCTGATATTAATGCACTGGCGACAGAACCAGTTCCACATGCCAAGGTTTCTCCTTCAACACCGCGCTCATATGTTCTCATCCGTATGGTATTTGTATCAATTATTGAAACGAAATTAACATTCGTTCCATTTTCAAAGTATGGATGAAAGCGAAGTTTTCGTCCGAGTATGTTTATGTTGATTTTTTCAATGTTTCTTATTTTGTTTTCGTCGGTGAAAACAACAAGATGAGGTGCTCCAGTGTTAATGAAATGGGCTTTGAAAAATTTTTTCCCAAGTTTAAGCTTAAGATTGAGTTTTTTAACTTTCGGCATGGGCAGATAAAGTCTGACTTTATCATTGGAAAGTATTTCTGCTTTGTAAAATTTTTCGTTTGCTTCAAAGGTCATTTCTTCTTTGGCAATTCCCATTTCATATGCGAGTTTTGCGATACATCTACCACCATTTCCACACATTCCACCGAAGCTCCCATCCGAGTTGAAGTACACCATTTTAAAATCGCTTGTTTGGCTTTTTTCAATTAAAATTATACCATCTGCACCAATTCCAAAATGTCTGTCGCAAACTTGTCGGGCAAGTTCAGGTGGATTTTTTATGATTCCGTTGCGATTGTCAAACATAATAAAATCATTACCAGCACCTGTCATTTTGTAGAATTTGAGCTTCATCGGAGCAAACTTTATGTTTTATAGCATGTTGTTAAAATTTAAATAAAATTGCGAAATTTATGCAATTTTGAACTTTATTAGAAAAAGCGTTATATTTTTTAAGCAAAATTTTGTTAGTTCTTTTCGGGCACGTGGCGGAACTTGGTAGACGCGCTGGACTTAGGATCCAGTGGGGAAACCCGTGGGGGTTCAAATCCCCCCGTGCCCACTGAAAAACAAATTCAAAAATAAAAATCTTTGGAGGAAAACGCTGGTGGAACTTAATATCACCAAGCTAAGTCAGACGGAACAAGAAGCTGAAATAAAGTTAGATTGGAGTGAACTTGCACCTTATTTTGAAGAGGCATATAGAAAATTCCGCGCGGAAGCGGAAATCAAGGGATTTAGAAAAGGTAAAGCGCCAATGGAACTTATAAAAAGACAATTTGGCGAACAAATTGAATATGACGCGCTTGATGATATAGTAAATAATGTTTATCAAAACCTTGTCAAGGACAAAAAAATTGAACCGGTTGGAACACCTAAGCTTGTTGATGTTGATTACAAACGAGGCGAATCATTGATATTTAAAATCAAGTATGAAATAATACCTGATTTTCAAATTTCAAATTACGAGAATTTGGAAGTTGAAAAAATAGTTCACATAGTTGATGATAAAGAAGTTGAAAATGAAATAAAACGTTTGTTGGTTGCAAATGCAAGCTACGAGGAAACCGACGAAGTGAAAGGTGAACTTTATAGAGTCACAGTTGATCTTCAAGGGGTTGATCAAAATAACTTGCCTGTGCTTGGAAAAAGAAGCGAAGATGTTGTGATTGATCTTGATGACGATTCTGTTGTTAAAAACTTGCGAGAAAAACTCATGAGGGCTAAAAAAGGCGATGAGTTCATAATTGAACTTACCGTTGATAATAAACCAGAAAAGGTGAGGGTTTTCGTTAAAAAAATTGAGAAGAAAATTTTGCCTGAGCTAAGTGACGAATTTGCATCTAAGGTCACTGGTGGGAAAGTAAATAGTGTTGATGAATTGAAAGACTATCTCAAAACCGAACTGCAAAAATGGTGGGATGAATATAGTGATATTAAGTTTTATGATAATATAATTTCCGAGATTGTTAGGACAAATGATTTTCCGGTCCCAGAGAGTTTAGTTGAAGATTTCATTCAAAGCATGCTTGATGAGGAGAAAAGTAAATATCCTGATGGAAAGCTACCGGAGAATTTCGATGAACAATTCTTTAGACAAAAGAAAAAAGCAGACGCCGTTTTCAGTGCTAAATGGTATATTATAAAAAACAAGATAGCACAAATTGAAGGAATAGAATTAACAGATGATGATTTTGAAAAGCTCGCTGAGGAAGATTCAGCTGAGATTGGTATTGAAAAAGAGAAATTGATATCGTTTTATAAAAGGTCTGAACATATAAGAGAAAAAGTATTGAACAGGAAAGTATTGCAATTTCTGAAGGATAAGGTTAAGATCGTTGAAAGATTTGTTTAAAATATCCGAACTTTTTGAACCATTAAGCATGGTGGAACGGTAAATGAATTTAAATAAGCACACTATTAGCACCGACAGTGAAAGGACGAGGGAAATTCTTAATTTTTGAAACAAAAATAAAATTTAACATACTTAAACTATGCGAGATCGAATTTATGATCAACTTGTACCCATAGTTGTTGAGCAAACAAGCAGAGGGGAAAGAGCTTATGATATTTTTTCCCGACTTTTAAAAGAGCGAATTGTTTTCATAGGAACACCGATTGATGATACAGTCGCAAGTTTAGTAATCGCTCAGCTGCTTTTTCTCGAGTCGGAGGATCCGGATAAAGATATTTATCTTTACATAAATAGTCCTGGGGGATTGATTTCAGCGGGGCTTGCTATTTACGATACAATGCAATACATCAAACCTGATGTTGCAACGATTTGTATTGGTATGGCAGCGAGCATGGCTGCAGTAATACTTGCAGGTGGAGCGAAAGGGAAAAGAACAGCTCTTCCGAATTCAAGAATCATGATCCATCAACCTTGGGGTGGAGTCCAAGGTACAGCTGCAGATATAAGAATTCAAGCTGAAGAAATTTTAAGAATGAAGAGAAAAATAAATGAAATACTTGCAAAACACACTGGGAAGCCAGTTGAGCAAATTGAAAAGGATACCGACCGCGATTACTATATGTCAGCTGAAGAAGCAAAAGAATATGGAATCATTGATCAAATACTTGTAAAAAGGGAATCTAATTTAACAAAAAAGAGGTAAAAGATGTCAGAAAAGCCTGACCCGAGAACAAGACCACATTGTTCTTTTTGTGGAAGGAGCATTGATGAAGTTGGAAATATGATAGCTGGACCTGATGTCTATATCTGCGATATTTGCATAAGTGAATCTGTTGATATTTTGAAAAACAATATGGCTGCTTATTCGTCGCATAAAAAATATGGCAAAGTTCCACTTACACCTGCTGCGATAAAAAAAGCACTTGATGAGTACGTAATAGGTCAGGAGAGGGCAAAGAAAATTTTATCTGTTGCAGTTTATAATCACTACAAAAGAATTGAGAATAATCTTGACTCAAACAGCCATGTAAAGAATCTTACTGACAATGTTGAAATAGAGAAAAGCAACATTCTCCTTATTGGTCCAACCGGCACGGGAAAAACACTTCTTGCTCAAACGCTTGCGAAAATTCTTGATGTTCCATTTGCAATCGCTGATGCAACAACTCTCACGGAAGCTGGTTATGTTGGTGATGATGTTGAGACGATTCTTCTTTATCTTTTGCAAAATGCTGATTATGATGTTGCGAGGGCGGAGCGTGGAATAGTTTATATTGATGAAATAGATAAAATTGCAAGGAAAACAAGTAGTCCATCAATTACACGCGATGTCTCAGGTGAAGGAGTCCAACAAGCTCTTTTGAAAATTCTTGAAGGGACAATTGCTGGTGTTCCACCTAAGGGTGGAAGAAAACATCCGGAACAAAGTTTGATTTATATAAACACGAAGAACATACTTTTCATATGTGGTGGTGCTTTTGAAGGGCTTGAGAAGATAATTGCTAAAAGAATAAATAAAAATTCAATCGGCTTTACTGCCGAGATCAGAGGAAATAAAGATGAAGTTATTGACGAACTTCTACCCTTGGTTGAGCCGGAGGATCTTTTAAAATTTGGTTTCATTCCCGAGTTTATAGGGCGATTACCTGTAATTGCGACGCTTCATTCTTTATCAAAAGATGCTCTTATAAAAATTCTTACAGAACCAAAAAACGCAATTGTTAGACAGTATAAAAAACTATTTGAATATGATGGTGTTGAACTTGAGTTTGAACCTGAAGCACTTGAAGCTGTGGCTGAACTTGCTTTGAATCGTGGGACAGGGGCAAGAGGTTTAAGAGCAATAATTGAGGAAATTATGCTTGATATAATGTTTGAATTGCCCTCACGACTTAGAGAACAACCTATCTCAAAATGCATAATTACAAAAGAAACAGTTTATGAAAGAGCAGAACCTATTTTCATTTATCGTGAGCAGAAACTTTCAGCGTGATTTGATAAAATCAAAAAGCACTTTGAATTGGTTTAGGGAAACTTTCATCAACCGATGTTTTATCCCACAGTTGGGTTTATTGATTGAGGCTGATTTAAAATTTTTGTGTTTATAAAGTTTAATCCCGACCAAAAGTCGGGATTTTTTATTTAAAAATAAAATCAATGGTGAAAAGATGATGCCAAATTCAGTGTTAACAGAAGAAAAAGTTAAGCCACTACACATCAAGCACATCATGGAACAAATTGGGTTAACCGATGATGATTTTGAATATTATGGAAAATTTACTGGTAAAATTCGGCTTGAACTTTTAGAGAAATTAAAAGACAAACCAAATGGCAAATTAATAATTGTCACTGCGGTAACCCCAACTCCATCTGGCGAGGGTAAGACTTTAACATCAATTGGCTTAAGTCAAGCGCTTAACCGAATCGGTAAGAAAGCGATTGTCACTTTAAGGGAACCATCTCTTGGACCTGTTTTTGGAATCAAGGGTGGCGCTACAGGTGGTGGAAAGTCACAGGTCATTCCATCCGACCTTATAAACCTTCATTTTAATGGAGATATACATGCTGTTGCATCTGCTCATAATCTTCTTGCAGCTTTGATTGATGCACATATTCACCATGGAAATGAATTAAGAATTGATATCAACAACATCACTTGGGAAAGAACAATTGATATGAACGATAGGGCATTAAGGCATGTTATAATTGGGCTTGGTGGTAAAGCCAATGGTGTGCCCAGGGAATCAGGATTTGTGATAACAGCTGCATCTGAAACGATGGCTATTCTCTGCATAGCTGGCTCAAGAAGTGACTTAAAGCGAAGGTTATGTGAGATTGTAATCGGTTATGATCTTGATGGAAAACCGGTTAAAGCGAAGGATTTGAAAGCATGTGGAGCAATGATGGTTTTGCTTAATGAGGCGATCATGCCAAATCTCGTTCAAACAACTGAACATACCCCTGCGATAATTCACGGTGGACCATTTGCAAACATAGCCCATGGAACGAATAGCGTTATAGCTGATAAAATTGCCCTTAAGCTTGCTGATTATGTAGTTGTTGAAACTGGTTTTGGTTCTGATCTTGGAGCAGAAAAATTCTTTGATATTGTTGCTCAAATTCATCATCTTAAGCCTGATGTTGCTGTTATTGTCGTTTCAGCCAAGGCAATAAGATATCACGGCGGGATAAAAACGCAGGATGACTTCACGATTGAAAAGTTCAAAAAAGGACTTGAAAATTTAGAATTCCATGTGAAAAATGTTCGTAAGTTTGGTATTCCGGTTGTGGTTTCAATAAATAAGTTTGCTACTGATTCGGATCTTGAACTTGATCTTATACAAGAAAAATGTGCTGAACTTGGGGTTGAATGCTCAATTACTGAATTCTTCAGCAAAGGTGGAGAAGGAGGCATTGATCTTGCAGAAAAAATTGTGCGAATAACTGAAACAGTTAAATCTGATTTTAAACCACTTTACCGATTGTCAGTTCCACTTATTGAAAAGATAAAAATTATCGCTACTGAGGTTTACGGCGCTGATGATGTTTATATTGAGAGAAAGGCGATGAAAAAGATTGAGAAATACATTGAACACGGATATGACCATTATCCTGTTTGTATTGCTAAAACACCGAATTCAATAAGTGATAATCC
>JBCNVC010000078.1:0-266 GCA_039630395.1 Candidatus Kryptonium sp.
CGGAACTATTCTGCAGTTATGCCGGAAGTAGCCTTCTAAGAGTTCATACGACTTCCTGAATTTCTCAATATTCTCTACTTTTAAACGTTTCTCTCCGAGATAGTTTATGTATTCAAAAAGCACTTCTTCCAGTTCTTCCTCAATCACAAGGGTTTCACCCAAAGTAAAGATAAATTCTCTGAGATTTGAAAGTCTGCCCATGGAAACCTTGAGACCATTGAAAATACCGGTCAGGCGTATTTCGTCTTCTATAAGCTCCATGATTT
>JBCNVC010000078.1:276-6763 GCA_039630395.1 Candidatus Kryptonium sp.
AGAAGTTCTACTAAGAAACACCTTAATTTAAGGTCTCTTCTATTAATTTCCACCATTGCTCTCAAAGACTATAGAAAAGGGAACCGCAACACCGCTTATTATACCTACACCTGTGGGCAAGGAAGGAGCGAGTTCTACGAGCTCCTTTCCACTGTGTTCCATGTAGCCCTCAAGAACATCCAGGTTATGCTTGCTTATGGTTCTGAAAACAACCTGAGTGTTCATCTGGGACAAAACATACTTGCTAACCTGCGCAGGTCTTTGGGTTACCACCACAAGACCGATGTCAAATTTTCTGCCTTCTGTGGCAAGTTTCTGCAGTGCGGTAAGAGATAGGTTATCCTTACCTGCTGATACCTCCCCTCCACCGTAGGCTTTCTCAGGAGCAAAGTTTTGAGCTTCTTCTATAACCAGAAGTCTTTTTCTCCTTTCACCTTCTGGACTTTGCCTGTTCTTTACGAGGATTTCCTGTAGCAAAAGGCCAGCTATATTGATGCGTGCCTTCGCATTCGTGACACTTGATAGGTCCACTATGACCAGAGGCTTGCCAGAGTCCAGTACGCTCTGTATTTCTCTGCATGTCTCTGGCTGTTGAGTTAATGCTCTTTCGCCATAGATTCTTTTTAAATGTGAGATTATCTGCTCAACAATGACTTCTCTATCCACCTGACCGTCGCCATCCTCGGTCTTTTGTTTACCACTTTGCTTAGAACTGCTACCCTTCTGAGGAGCTCCCATAATTACCTCTTGCAGAATAGCTTCAAGAGGTTTTTCTTTTAGAGATGTTTCTAAAGAGGGTCTTATGTACTTTTCCAGGTTGGATCTAATGTAATTTGCTTCATTTGAATTTCCTTGCACTAGCGTGCCAAAGCCTGACTCAATTATAAGTTCCTTAGCCTCATCTCCATCAAGTGGTAAAAGCACATCCTCAAAAACCTTGTGGTAAACCTTGTCGAGAATATCTTCAAACTCCTGTGCGTATTCGCCGTGGGAATCGAAGACAATAACCTGAACCCCAGGATGCTCATGTAAGACAGCTCTTATCATGGCTTTTACAAAGTGGCTTTTGCCTGCACCAGTAACGCCCGTAACCATCATATGTCTTTTCAAAACTTCCCCTAGGTCCACGATGGCATCAACATCTGTGCCTTTTAGCTTTCCAATCACTACTGGCATAGTACCTCTTCCAGAGCTAAATACTCTACTAATAGTCTCTCTGTCTGCTCTATATACAGGCAGACCTGCGTCAAATGGATACTCAGGCATGCTAACAGAATTCTCCTGAACTACACATACAACTTCCGCTCTTGCGATTCTTAACGGAGCTGTGTTATCACTACGATAAGCAAACAAAGCAGCTTTTCTCCAGTTAATTTCTGAATCCTGCGAAAGTATTTTTCTAAAATCCTGTGATGAAGCTGCAACTCCGTTGTCTCCTTCTATAAAAGGATTGGAGAAAAAGCCAAGGTCGTATGCATTTATATTGCTGACTCTTCCAATATATCTGGTTTTTGTCTTTTTCTCCTGTATTACCTCTACATAAGAAAGAACAGGAAGTTCTTCGTCCAGAAGAAGAAAATCAAATTGTCTTGGTTTGACAGAATTAAGGACAAAACCTACCAACGCATCCCCCAACATGAGAGAATGCTTATCCTTTATTTCTTCAAAGTAATCTATCATCTTTTTCACATTTTCTTCATCTTCTCTCCCTTGATAGTATGCTCCCGCTTCAATGTTTCCACTTTTGATATCACTTAATCCACTATCTGTAAAATTAGCAGAACCAAGAATTAGTTTACAATCATCCACCAAGATAAACTTTGCATGAAGCCTTTCACATAGGTAGATGTTACCTCCTGCCTCTTTTATCTTTCTAAACACTTTAGCATCAGTTATCTGCATATCCCTAAGTTCTGAGGCTCTAAGGATTATCTCTAAAGATAGTTCTTTTTTCTTTTCTTTAATTTTTTTGATTGTGTCAATTACTTCTTCAAAGTATCTTCCTTTTATCCAAGCGGAGGCTATCTTAACATTACTTTCAGCATTTTTTACAAGTTCTAATATCCTTGTTATAATTTCATCGCTTGTAAGTAGCTCCATTTTATTCCCTCCTCTGTTAGGATAGCATATGGCTTAAGTATATCATAACTAGCTGAAAGCTTCCCCATGCATTAGGATGTATGTGCAGCCCTTACCCCTGCAGTATGAAGTTGAATAGACTTTCACACCAGTTCTCTTCTTCCATAAATATAACTCCATCTAATTTTTCCCTCGACGCTACGGTCCTATTATGGAATTCAGCGTAGGGTGTATTTGTTACTATGAATCCATCCAAAATAATGTCAGTATTACCATTGCACTGTATTTTACTCTGCAAATTTTTAATATACTTTCTAAAGTTAAGTTTCTCAGCACCCTTTTTGTCTAGCATCAAGATACCCTTTGGGTCAATGAAAACTATCCATTGTCTATTTCTTCCCTGTTCATCTTGTTTATGTAACCACAATATAAAATCTGGATAAAAGCCCGCACTTTCTAACTTAAAGCCTACACCACTCATTGCAGGATTCCTTGCTAAATATACATTTACTCCGTTCAGATTTGCAGGTTTATTTGCAAGATATTTACTAAGACTATCAATAAAGTCCCTTTCGCTTTCTACAAGAGTAAAAGCATCCGGGGATATGATTATATCATCACTTGACTTACACAAAATTGGAGCAAAAAATGAAAAATCTATCCATCTCACACATAAATAACCTCTTAAATGTCCTATTTGTTCTTTTAACTTATTCATATTTCCCTCTTTTGAGGCGTCTTCTATGTCTTTTGCAATTGTTTTAATCCGTTTTAGTTTGTTTTCGTCTAATTGTGACGGTAGCTTTATGTTATATTCCTTAGTAAAAAACTTTTCTACACCGTATTTACCAAGAGTGGTGCAGGCAGTTTCCTCAAGCAATGCTTCTTGTGCTTTTCTCCTGTAAAATCTATCAATAAACCGCTTTGTTAAGAGAACGGCAGCATTGTTTATGTTTTCAACATCTTTTGAAAAGCTTCTGTCACATTTAATTCCACCTTTAGAAAGTATATATTCAATGGAATCTTTATCAAACCTTAAATCCCAATAGCCTTTTATAGCTTTGTATTCATAAAGCACCTTTAAAACCTTTTCTATGTCTATTAATTTGAGTTTATCTTTCAGGGATATCGCCTCTTGACTTTCTTTATCCCTAATTTCTTCAAAAGCTCTAATTACCCTTACTTCTGATGTCAGATCAATGTAGTAAATTTCATCCCCCAGCTCTTCTTTGCTTAAACTAAAATACCTTCTGTTTCCCGGTCTTCTATCCAAGATGTGTAGTTTTTCCCATTCTTCTTTCTTTGAATCAAAGATTTGAGTGGGTATAATGATTTCCTCGTAATCAAGCCCTTCTCTCTTTATGGCTTCCAAAAACTTTCCTATGTAGTCCGCCCTAATTCCATACACGTAAAGCGTTTGAAGTATCTTTAGAGCTTTATCATCCGACTGGGTTCTTTTTAATGACATATTTTCGCCCTTCAATCTCACACCGCGCCCAAAAAGCTGTATGATGAGAGGACCAGGACTTTGACCAAGGTTTAGTAGAGTCATAGTGCTAACTCTCCAAGAATCCCAACCTTCAGCAAATTTTCTTGAGCCTATAAGAATGTTTATATCTGAATTTTCTTCTTTTATCTTGTCAAATAGAGAAGAAGAAATTGCATCAATTTCAATGTTATATTTTTTATCCTCCAAAAGTTTTTTCAGGCCTTCAGAGCTACCAACATTTACAACGCCAAAGTATTCACCTTCTCCTGCTTTTAGTCCTAATTCACCACTCGCATCTCTTATATCAACTATCCTAAGCTTTCCTTTTCCATGAAAAACTTTGTTATATATATCTTCTACTAACTCATCTACTGAATTAACAATTATGTACTCAGGCACAAATATAGAGTTATGCTCCCGGTTTCCAATAATCTCCTCAACTTTACCTTTAAACCATTCTTTATTGCTCAATACTCGGTTTAGGAACTCTATGACTCTAACAACATCCGTGGTTTCTTTATTTTCTTTATTTCCTTTTTGTGAATCTTTAACAGTAGCACCTGCCAACACCCAGAGTGGTTTTTCTATGTTATGTCTTTTTATACTCTCCTTATTTTGATTTTCTTCAAAGGCTCTCAGCTGTTCATAGAACTTTAGCAAGCTAGCAACCAAGAATTCATCCTCTGCTTCATTTGAAGCTGAACCCTGCCCATTACTTGAAAATCTACCCCCAGACAAATTAGCCACATAGAAGTCCTTACCGTAGCCATCTTCATAAAAATACTTGTAAGAGTAATCAAACAAAATAGACTTGCTATATTCGTCCAAAATAGACTTGCTATTTTCGTCTATCAGCTTTTTATTGTTTCCTTTCTTATTTTTATTATTGTTTCCTTTCCTATTCAGTATTTGCCCAAAGGTAGCACTATATTCAAACACAAAGCCATCGCTACTCAATGCTTGTCTAATATTAGCCCATGCGTTTTCAGTTCGACTTTCTGAAGACAGTCCTTTATGCCCTTCGTCTACAAAAATAAGATTCGGACCTTCAAAAGCTCTAACATCTATAGATAAACCACCTCCCTTTTTTTCAGTTACCAGCTTGGTGATTTCTATTATCCTTATTCCCAGTTCAGGGACCTCGTCACTATGACGACCGCATGGTATACCACTTTTTATCAGCTCTTCCTCATGTTGCTTAGAAAGTCCTTCGTTTGGTGTTATCAGTATAATGTTCCTTAGTCCACTAATAGGCAAATATCTTAAAAATTGATAATAGTTAATGTGCATAAGTAGAGTTTTCCCAGAACCGGTAGCCATCCAGTAAGCAAGTTTTCTAAGGTCAGATTCTTCATATTTTTTAATCTGTATTTTCTTAGAGTCAATAAACTCATTCAATTCAACTAAAAACTTCTCTTTATTATTTTTGAGCTTATCAAGATATATTTCAGTAAACAAAACAGCTAAATACTGAAAGTATTTCAGTTCAAAATCTCCTCGCTTCTGTTTTATTTTGTATATGTACTCTATTACGTTTTTGTCATACTCCTCCAAATTTTCAATTTTTACTCCTTTAGATGATTTAAGCACATTGCAAAAATGAGTTTGATTATCATCTGCCACGCCTTCCCTTGCTTTTTTAAGGATATCAAGAAGGTCCTTTGTTTTGTCTACTCCAAAAAGTGAAAGCATGTATTTGTGCAATACGAGATGTTTTTCAATACTATTTAAAGAAGTTTTCTTTACTCCCATAAGGCTGCACCCATAAGGTCTATAAATTCTGGTTCTATCGCTCTAAGATTATATCTAAGGCTTTCTAATCTATCCTTATAAACAACTGTGTCTCCGCTCACATATACGATGGATGGATTCCAATCACGTATTTGTTCATCAATAAAGTCAAAGTCGCTTTCTTCCTTTACTTCTCCCATGTCGCCACAAACTATACATACGCTTTTACCATCCTTTTCTCCGAGGATAAAAGAATATTCATTCCATTGTTCTTCCTGGTTTTTATCTTTTTAACCTTTATGCCTAACAGGTAATTAAATGTCTCAGGTATGTCAACAAAAACCTCTTCTGGTTTACCTATCCCTAAAATATTAATTTCAGCTTGTATTTAAATGGATTTAGCAGTTTAAACACACTGGGTATACTCAAGCTACCCCTAGTTTAGTACTTCAAAAAGTATTTTATAAGATAATCATCTTTGTATTGTTCCTTTAGATATGAATTTTCCTCAGCTTGAATCTGAATATTATCAAGCGTGTCCTCATACTGTTCTATTTCATGATATTTGAAGAATCCCCCTGCATTTTTTGGATTATATTTCTCTTTCACATCCTTTTCTTTTGAAATTCCTGATTTATCATAAGCCAGGACCTTTTTCATTCTTGGCAAAACTACTGAGTAGAAGTGTTCCCCCATTTCTATACCTATCCACTTTCTTTTTAGCTTGTGTGCTACTGCACAGGTAGTGCCTGAGCCTAAAAAGAAGTCCATTATCAAGTCTCCCTCGTTAGATGTGGATTCTATGACCCTTTTCAGCAGTTCTTCTGAATTCTCCGTTTTAAACTTCTGTCCCGTGTTTGAATCCTTCCAGCTAGAAGAATATCCTACAATATCTGTCCAATTAGAGTCACATAGTTCCTCTTCACTTTTGAGATATTCTGGCATTCCTTTTACTATATTACCATGCATGTCAGTATATGTAATGTTTTCGTTTATCCTTATTCTACCTTCTTCGTATAGCTTGTTTATTTTTTCTTGGATAAATGTCCAATGTCTACCTTTTGGTGGATAGTAAATCTTACCAGCTATAATCCTTTCAGGTGGATTTCTTTCGCCTGGTGAGTGCATAGGTATCCACTCTTTTCCCTTGTCTGAGTTCCTTATTCTATATATAAGGTTGAATTTAGC
>JBCNVC010000079.1:0-6431 GCA_039630395.1 Candidatus Kryptonium sp.
CATAAAGCGTCGCTATCATAATGTTTCTTATAAGATTTGCATTTTTAGGTATTGTTATCTTTAAAGCATCTTCAACAGCCCTGACCGAAGTAACAGCGTGAACAAGGGTGCAAACACCACAAATTCTTTCAGCAATTGCCCACGCTTCGCGCGGATCTCTATCACGCAGAATTATCTCAATTCCTCTGAAAAGAGCACTTGTACAAGATGCATCTTTTACGACATTTCCGTCAACTATCGCTTGCACCCTGAGGTGACCCTCAATTCGGGTCATTGGATCTATTACAACTCTTTGTGCCATTTTTTATTCCTCCTTTTGTTTACTTTCTTCAACTTTTCTTTCCTTTGATTCTTTTGATTTTTGCACCACCTTCTTAACAATTGATGCTGCAAGATGAGCACCAGTTGCAACTGCAACTCCTATTGCGAGTCCCTTACCAATATCATCAGCTGTTGCAAATCCTGGTAATGGCACATCAGCAACATGCTGATAAAGAGGTCTTTTATCCCAGTAATCGGGCTCTGAACAACCAATACAGGGATGACCAGATTGAATTGGGAAGCTTGTTCCTTCATTCCATTTCACAACCGCGCAGGCATTGTAGGTTACAGGTCCCCTACATCCAACTTTATACAAACACCACCCTTTCTTCGCGCCTTCGTCGTCAAATTTTTCGACAAACATACCAGCATCATAAAAAGCCCTGCGATAACATTTATCATGAATTCTTTGACCATAAAAAACCTTCGGTCTTCTTAAAGAATCAAGTTCAGGAAGCGTATTAAATGTTAAAAGATGAACGATCGTTCCAACGATCACCTCAGCTATTGGCGGACAACCTGGGATATTTACTACAGGCTTATCAGTGATTAACTTATAAATTGGTTTACAACCCGTTGGATTCGATACCTGTTGTCACACATCCAAACGATGAACAAGAGCCAACTGAAATTATCACTTTGACTACCTTGAGACGCTTTTTTCTTAGGTATTCAAGCGCTGTCATTCCGCCAACAGTGCAATAAATTCCCCCATCTTTCGTTGGAACTGAACCTTCTACCGCAAGGACATAGTTTCCAAAGTTTTTCTTGATCCCTTCCAAACGATTTCTTCCGCTTGATAACGAGCTGCAAGCTGGATTGTTTCCATGTAATCAAGCGATATAATACTCAAAACTACATCAGTAATTAAAGGATGCGATGACTTTATCAGTGATTCAGTGCAACAGGTACAGACTGCAAAGTTAAGCCAAAAAACCGGAAGAGCGGCTTTGATTCGACCGCACGAATAACCTTTGAAAACATACTTGCCTCAAGCCCAAGATATGCAGTCGTTAAAAGACAAAACTTCAAGAAATCACGCCTTGAGATACCATTCCTCCTTACCGCCTCATAGAATGTTTCCTGCCTTTCCATTTTTAAACCTCCTAAATTTGTTTTTCCAGTTGAACAAATTTCCCTCTTTTAAATCCCATTTTCCGTAGAAAGGATAACGTCTCCTCGTCGGTAAATTCAGCAACAGTGCAAACTTTTTTCAATCCAAGTTCTCTCACCTTGTCAAGAAATTCAACGAGAAGTCGCTTGCCAATCCCCTGCCGTCTGTAATCAGGATGAACAACGATGGCAATTAACCACGCGCATTCACGACCCCGATACCACTTCGGGTTGATATCACCAAAAATAAAACCCACAATCTCTTCCTCTAAATATGCAACCCTACCAAACAAACTCCCAGATGTTTGAATCTCTTTCAAGATATCAATAAACACTTTCTCGCAGAAGAAGCTATAACTTTCTCTTTTTCTCAATTCATCTTGAAATTTTAAAATGCTATCAATATCTCCAATAGTGAATTCCCTCGTTTCAACTTTTTCAAAAAGACTAATTTTCAAGATTCAATATAGTTTTTTGAAAAGATAAAATTTGTTTCGGTAAAGGTGCCGCAATTTCAATAAGGTGTTTCGAACCTTTAAATCTATCTATGTCAATTTTTATGTTCCTTTTCATAATATATTTTATTATGCCAGCATACTTAACATTGCCAACAAGTTCCGCTCCAATTAGCTTTTCTCCTTCAAAGTAATATAATTCAACCTTTCCATCTTCCTCTATTATCTTCAACATTTTAGTTTCATCATAAACATTGCCTATAGAAAAATAAATCTGACCGAGAACATTCAAGGCATTAACCCTTATCCCACCCTCGTAAACCACATAGCCCCCTGCTATGTTAGCACCTGCAACTTTACCAGTTTCATAAGCATTGGGCCAAACAGGGAAAGGTTTTATGGTTTCATCAATCAAACTTTTCAATTCAACACAATCTCCAGCTGCATAAATATCTGGATCTGAGGTTCTCATTCTTTCATCAACAACAATCCCATTTCTTGGTCCAAGTTTCAAAACATTTTTGACGAATTCTGTATTTGGAACAACACCTACACCCATTATTACAGATGAACATTCTATCTTTCGCTTGTTTGTTTTAACTGATTTAACAGGATTACCAGATATTTCAAGTGGTTCCTCATTCTTTAAAATTTCAATTCCACTTTCAACTAGTTGTTTTTCTATCATCTCTGAGATGGTTCTACTGAACACCGTGCTTAATATGTAAGGTGCAACTTCAATAATTGTTATTTTTTGCTTAAAGTGCAAAAGCGCAATTGCAGACTCTACTCCAACAGGTCCTCCACCAATTATGACCACCTTTTTTGAGTCGTCGTTCTTTATCTTTTCAGCGTCTTCGTAAGTTCTAAGAACATACACTCTCTTATTTCTTGCACCAGGAATATCAAGAACTCTTGGTGAAGCCCCACTTGCTATTAAAAGTTTGTCATACTTATATTCCCCTTTATTCGTAATAACAATTTTTCTTTGTGGTTCAACAGCTATAACACTCTCACCAAGTACTAATTTTACATTCATCTCTTTGTAAAAATCAGCGCGAATTGAAAATAAGTTTTCCTTTGAGAGCGTTCCTTCTATGTAATATGGGAGAGCTCCGGGAGAATAATATGGCATAGATGGATCAAGAGATTCCTTTGAGATGACAGTTATTGAACTGTTTTTATCCCACTTTCTAATTTCACGAATAGCTGAAACACTGGCAATGCTATTGCCAACTATCAAAATTTCCATACTTAATTCTTCAATAGATTTTTAAAGAGAGTGAAAATCGCCTTTAGAAACGGTGAATCATTGTTTTTAACAACTGGTAAAATTGAAGGTTCTACTTTTAAAATTTCCTCATCGTATGGTAGGAAATATATAGGCAAATTAGTTAATTCATCTCCAAAGCTTGAAATTAAATTTTCAACCTTTTCGTTATTTCTCACTTTATTAAAAACAATGTGAAGATTTCTAATTCCCAATCCTCTTGCAAGTTTTACAGCTTGGTTTGCTACATAGACCGAATTAAAGTTTGGTTCCGAAACAATAATCGCATGCTGAAATCCCTTTGCAATTGCCCTTCCAAAATGTTCAAGCCCAGCCTCGGTGTCCATAAGAATAATTTCGCCCTTGCGCAAATTTATATAATTTATTACCGCCTGAAGTAAATCATTTTCAGGGCAGGCGCATCCAACCGATGGCTGGTTTACTGTTCCCATAACAAGAAGACTTAACCTATCTTTAACTTTTACACCAAATCTCTCAACTACATCGCTGACATCAGGATTTAATTTAAAAAATAATCCCCAACCACTTCCAGGCCTTGCGCCCGTTTTTTCTTCAATGTAATCAAGCTGTTTGTTAAGTGGAACTATATTTGTCCCATCAAGTGGTAAACCAATTGCAAATTGTAAATTCATCTGAGGATCTTCATCAACCGCAAGAACATTAAATCCCGCGTCAGCAAACAAATGTGATAGTGCAGCGCAAATTATCGTTTTCCCAACCCCACCTTTTCCTGTTACAACTATTCTTTTACCTTCTTCTTCGACCTTCTTGTTCACATCTGGAACTTCAGAAAGTATTTCTTTTATAATTCTATCCCTTTCTTCCTCACTTGCTCTTGTAAATGCCATTCGGAAAATATATTTTATTTTTAAACATGAACAACCTCCGGAACTGGCAAATTCAAAGCAATTCTCTTTTGTTTAATTCTATCAAGTATTCCCTTAATAGCAGCATCTGGATCACATTCAACATAAGCTTCTCCACCTGTTAAAGCCTTTAAACTTTTTGTTAATATCTCTGTTACTTTTGGACCTCCGAGTATTCTTGGCGGTGGGCAAACATGAACCGTCACACCGAGGGCCAATGCCCATGTCCCAATTGAAATTGCTTTTTCAGAAATTAACTCTGGAGCAGAAGCAACGACAGGTAAATCTGAAACCTTTAAGCCGAGTTTCTCGGATAAAGCTTTAAGCAAAAAGCCAATCCTTGAATTATCCACGCAAGAACCCATATGAATCGCGACAGGTAAACTATTTAGACCCGCAACATTTCCGAGTGCCTTTAAAACTTGCTTTAGCCCATCGCCAACTTCAAAAGAATCAACTTTGTTTGGATTCAAAAATCCAGATTGACCAGCTATATGTGCAGTGCAACCAGTTACGAGAACTAAAACATTATTTTTTATCAAACCTTTTATCATTCTTTCGGTAAAAGCAAGTCGTCTCGTTTTCGGATTTGGACAACCTACGATAGCTACAACTCCATATATGTTTCCGTTTACAATGTTATCAATCAATGGTTTCAATGGATCTTCAGGGTTAACCTTTTTCAATACTTCGATCAACGCTTCTACAGAAAATCCTGCTACAACTTCCTCTACTGAATCAGGTATGAAAACTTTCGCTGGATCTCTTTGCTTATAAGCTTCAAGAGCAATTTCAATCACTTCTTTAGCAACTTCATCAGCCTTTTCAGGTGAATATTCAATATGGAGTGCTCCTGGAATTTTCACGAAAGAAATAGTGGTGATAAGCTTTGTATGATAGCATGAGGCAACATCGCTTAAAATTGGCCATACACATTGATAGTCAATCACCATTGCGTCAAGTGCACCGGTTGTAATCGCAAGTTCCGCTTGAAATTCATTACCAGCCATCGGGACACCATGTCTCATTAGAACTTCATTTCCAGTGCAACAAATACCTACAACATTTATACCTTTAGCCCCAAGAGTCTTGGCTTTATCATCTAATTTATCAGCCCATTCAACAACCTTTTCAGAAAGAAGCGGATTATGACCATGTACGGCGATATTTACATAATCTGGCTTTATAACTGCAAGATTCGCCCAACTTCTTATTGGTTTCGGTGTTCCGAATATAACATCTGAAAGCTCGGTTGCCATTATCAATCCAAGTCCATCAACTAAACCCATTTGTAAATCTGCAAGCATTATATTTACAGGATCTGCATCGTTTCCCATACTCGTTCTATGCATTGCATTCATTATGGGACGCCATACATTATGAGGTATTACACCTAATTTTTCAAGTTGCTCATAGCTTGATTTCGGCGTATATGCTTTAATCCATACTGACGGTTCTTTTTCAAGTCGTCTGAATTCTTCAAGTGATAGTTCAGCAACTTCCTTGGCTATTTGTTTTATGTCCTTATTATCTGTTTTTATACCAAGATTTTCAGCAATCATTCTAAGTTTTTCAGGATCCTTGATCGTGTAAGTTGAAATTTTTCCCTCAGCAACTTCTTTTAGAACCTCTGCAATATCCATTGCATGCTCTGTGTGAGAGGCTGCGCCACCTACTGTTTCTCTTAGTAAATTTCTTGCTACGATCACATCCGCAGTTGCACCACAAACTCCAACCTTCGGACCCCCATCAAAAACATCAATTCTACACGGACCCATATAACACATCCTACAACAAACACCCAACTCTCCAAATGCACATTGAGGTTCCTGCAAGGCCAATCTTTGCAATGGGGTGGTTTTAGCTTCCTTCGCTTCCTTTTTTAGAAGTTGTATATTTGACTCCGGAAGCAAACCGAAATTATTTGACTTGTTTTCCCAAACCCTTTCTTTATCTTTTAAAATATCTGCCATTTTAGATTACCTCCATATATGTTTTTGTTGTTTTTGAAAGAGCTGAAAGTGTTGTGATCTTCTTATGTTGTTCAAGAGTAGTAATATCGGTAAAAATCAACGAATTTGTTGGACATGCTTCAACACATGCTGGTATTCTCCCGCTTTTAACCCTTTCATTACATCCATCACACTTTCTTGAAACTTTTCTCTCCAAATCCGGATAGATCGCACCAAATGGACATGCCATTGCACATTGCCAGCAACCAATACATTTTGCAGTGTTATATACAACAAGATTCGTTTCAATATCTCTGTAAATTGCCGATGTTGGACAAACAGCAACGCAAGGAGCATCTTCACAATGAACACATCGCAAAGAAGCCATAAAACTATCAAATTTCAATACTGTATTAAATATCGGCGGGCGAGG
>JBCNVC010000008.1:0-1440 GCA_039630395.1 Candidatus Kryptonium sp.
TGTTAATGTAAAAAAGATGGTTTTCGTTAAGTAGGCTATTTTTGGAAATCGACGAGATATTGCAATGGGGTACTAAGCGAAAAGAATAATGATGTTGGTTCGTCGTTTGGATTTTGTTATGTTGTGAGTATCTCGCATCTTTTTATTTGTGTTTTAAATGGATTGCGAGTGCGAGGATTGAAGAGATTGTGATTGTTTTTTGTAATCTAAAAGCGTTGCGAAGAAAATTGCTGCAAGCTTTGGTGTTATGACTTTGAAAAGAAAGACTTATGCTTTCATATATACTTCTATTTCTGAGCTGAGTTTCTAGAGAGGCTTTCGCTTTCGTTTTCAAATCCTATCTTTTCACATACACTCAAAGGGCTAAATAGTGCAAATGTAATTAAGGTTGGTATGAAATATCACCTTCGGCTTGGTTGCAAAAAGTTGTGGATTTATGTTTTGAAGATTTGAAGTACAAAGCAGGATTTGTTTCGGACAAAGATTTTATAATCTTCCTTCATTAAGGGAGATTTTATTTGATTAAATTGTGGATCTTTTTTAAAATTAAAAAAGTTTAAAAACAAAGTAGATAAACTATGAAAGTTCTTTCACTGCGAACTGAAAAGGAAAATTTCATTGGAATTATTTACGACGAAAGCGGACGAATTCTTAACTTAACAGATGCGCTCCCACTCTATCAGAAACTTAAAAATCAGATCGACGACTTCCCACATATAAAAACTGTAACTGAGCTTTTCAGGGAACAATTGTTTAACATTGATCTTTTCAAAAGGGTTATTGACTTCGTTGAAAAACATAACCTGATGGAATATCTTTTTGTGAAAGAATCATTCAAATATAATGCCCCCGTTGAATTTCCGCCCAAATTTATCTGTTTAGCTAAAAACTACGGAGAGCATGCGAAAGAATTTGGTTCAACGCCACCTTCCGAAGAACCAGTGATCTTTGCAAAAAGCGGGACATCTGTTATAGGACATCTTGAAACAATTTATATCCCAACCGATGTCGGGAGAATTGACCACGAAGTTGAACTTGCAGTTGTAATAGGAAAGAGAGGAAAAAAGATTAAAAAAGAAAACGCATGGAGTCATATCGCCGGATACACAATTGTTATAGATGTCACCGCCCGAGATATTCAAAGAAAAGATGTCCAGGCACAACATCCATGGTTTAGATCTAAAAGTTTTGACTATTTCGCCCCAATGGGACCATGGATCATTACCGCCGACGAAATTGAACCACCAATTGAACTTGACATAAAACTTTGGGTTAACGATGAACTTAGACAAAACTCAAACACAAAAAATATGATCTTTGATATTCCAACCATAATTGAATCTATAAGCAAATATATGACACTCTACCCAGGTGATGTAATCTCAACTGGAACACCTGAAGGAGTTGGACCTATTAAGCCAGGCGATAAAATAACTGCAC
>JBCNVC010000008.1:1536-59075 GCA_039630395.1 Candidatus Kryptonium sp.
CACTCTACCCAGGTGATGTAATCTCAACTGGAACACCTGAAGGAGTTGGACCTATTAAGCCAGGCGATAAAATAACTGCACGGATCCAAAAAATTGGAGAACTTGTAAATTATGTTGAGGCAGATATAGAATAAAAATTTAACATTTTAAAACCAATGCGAAGGAAGGAATTTCTAAGGTCAATCACTTTATTGACTTTCTTCCCGTTTTTAAATGATTTAAAATTTAGAGCAAATTATCGCAGCCTCGAAAACCTCAAGGAACAAATTTCAAATCTTGAACCTAAAAATTCAAACTTCTGGAAGTTAATTCGCGAACAATTTCCGATACCTAAAGATTATGTTTATTTAAACACAGGGGGACTTGGCTCATCTCCGTATGTTGTTAGTCAGAAAGTTAAAGAGGAAATGGATAACCTTGACAAATATCCGACGCCGAATCACGATCTCCAAAGGTGGTGGAAGGTCAAAGAAAAATGTGCAAATCTTCTAAATTGTGAAAAAGAAGAGATTGCTCTTGTTAGCTGTGCAACGGAAGCAATAAATATTGTTGTGAATGGTCTTCCTTTAAGAAGAGGTGATGAGGTCATACTTACAACTCATGAGCATGTCGCTGGAAATTTACCTCTGTTAAACCGAGCTAAAAGAGATGGAATTGTTTTGAAAACATTTGAACCCGATTTAAAAAATTGGACTGGAAATATAGAAAAAATTGAGAAACTAATAACGAAGAAAACAAAGTTGATCTTTATAAGCCATGTAACTTGCACCACGGGGCAACGTTTACCCGAGAAGGAAATTTGCAAACTTGCTAAAGACAAAGGATTGTGGATTTTTTTAGATGGTGCTCAAGCTCCTGGAATGATGCCAGTAGATGTTAAAGAATATGATTGTGACTTTTATACAACAAGTGGACATAAGTGGCTTCTTGGTCCGAAGAGAACGGGAATTCTATATGTTAAGAGGAAAAATCTTGATCTCGTCCAACCTATAACCGTTGGCGGATATTCAGATGATGGGTACAGTATTGAGAAAAACGAGCTCAAATTCCAACCATCTTCTCAAAGATTTGAGTATGGAACTCAAAATCCGGCTCTATTTTTCGGGCTTGAAACAGCAATTGATTTTTTGAATACTATTGGAATTGAAAATGTTTGGATACATAATAAAGCCCTTGCTGAAACCTTCTACCAAGAACTTTTGAAAATTCCAAATGTTGATGTTTTATCACCAGTTGACGAAAATTTCAGAACCGCTATGATAAGTTTTAAGATGAAAAATTTAAGTTATGATAAAGTTGTTTCATATCTTATGGAGAAAAGAATAAGAGTCAGACCTGTTACGGAGGGAAATCTAATGGCTGTGAGGGTTTCTTTCCATGTTTACAACAACGAAATGGATGTTGCGAAAATCTTGAGTGAGATCAAGAACCTTGCTCAGTTATGATCTATAAGTTTGTCTTTTTCAGTTTTTCATATATTCAAGATAAGTTGATTGATGTGAGGGATCAGCGATGATTAATTTTTTGTAGATAGCTTCTTTATTTTTTGCGGTTTTGAAAACTTCCGCAAGTTCCATGTACTTTGCATCAAAGAAAAGTTTCACGAGTGTTGAAGTTGGATTAACATTTTTCTTTATGTTTATCATTAAATCAATTACAGAATCAATCGTTGCAATGGCATCCAAGGGGCGTTTTTGAAGAAGATCAAGCCCATTATAATGGTAATCATACATCGCTTTCCTGAAATCGGCATACTTTGAATCGAGCAATTCATCTATGAGATTAAATCTGCTAAATCCAGATGTAACTTTTTGCCAACCCCTTGAATACCTTGAGGATTGAGCGTTTGTGCAAATCCTGAATGCTTTTTCAAAAAATTCCGTCCCACCCAAAGGTTCATAAGTATCAAAATCATAACCAATGATGATATACATGTAGAAATCAATTAAGCTTAAAAGTGGATCAAAACGGAATTCATCGTGATACATCGGCTGATTTTTGTCGTAATAAAAATCAACTTTATCATCAAGTATTCTTAAAACTGCTGTGCTTTTATCTGAGTCATAAATTTTTCTCTGTGAACCTATAAAGATTTGCGCTTGATAATTATTTCCACTTGCTGATGTGAAAAATATATTCATAGTGCATTGAATTTTTTCACCCCCGAGGTCAACATTTGTCCATTTATAAGTATTGATGTAGCGCTCAATTTTTTCAGCGAAGTCGGATAAATCGGATTTATTTTGAGGTGGTAGCTGTTCAAAATTAACAGTGACTTTACATTCAATTTCTTGTGCTGATGAAGATGAAAGAAATAAGAAAAGTAAAGGAATAATCAAGCAGAAAAGCTTCTTCATCATGATGCTTTATCTTTTATCTTTTCCAGAAGCTCTTTTGCTTCTTTTCTAAATTGAGGATCATCTTCATCTTCTGTTGGTAATTCTTGAATTTTCATTAAATGTTCCTTTGCTTTTTTGTAGTTTTTAACTTCAATATAAGCTTTTGCGGCATCAAGGCGAAACATGATAAAGGTCGGTCTTAGACTTATTGCTTTCTCAAAGTTTTTTATTGCATCGTCGTAATTTGCCCATCCAAGACCAAGTGGTGCGCGGAATAGTTTCGGTTTTTCACATAGCTTTGCGTGAGTTCTCCCAAGAACATAATAAGCAACGCTGTTATTCGGATCAAGTTGGATTGCCTTTTCAGCATCTTCTTTAACCCTTTTTACGATATCAATTGATTCCCAAACACCTTTGAAAAGAGCGATTCTGCCTAAAGCTATGGCTCTTCGTGTGTAGCCCATTGAGCCGTTAGGATTTACTTGAATTGCAAGATCAGCATATTCTTTTGCCTTTTCATACATTTCAAGCTGTTTTTGTTTCTCTTCCTTTGTTCTCGCTGGAAGATGTTCCCCAATATCAACATAAACTTTGCTTAGCTTCCAGAGAACATCATAATTTTTGGGATCAATTTTATATGCCTCAAGATATTTTTCTAATGCTTTGTAATTGTCAAATTTCTTCTCTGAATATTCATCGCCTTCGGCGATAAGTTGTTTTATTTTTTCATTTGATTGCGAAAACAGGAGAGCAAATGAGATAATTAATAAAGTTACGACGCATGAGAAATATCTCATTTTTAGCTCCAAATTTGTTTTACTGATTTATCAATCGCCCATTTTCAATCTTCGGATTTCGTCCCTGATTTTAGCAGCTTTTTCGTAATCTTCTTGCTTTATTGCTTCTTCAAGTTGCTTTTGTAGCTCAGCGATTCTCTCTTCTTTTGAAGTTGGTTTCGGAGTTCGTTTTGGTGTTGGAGGTTGGGGAATATCTTCATCAGTAAACGGTGATTCTTCTTCCTCAGATTCATCAATTTGGGACTCCTCCGGAGCAAAACTTGCTTCATCCATAACTTCTTCATTTACATAAATCGGTGCTCCACATCTTAATGCAACGGCAATAGCATCGCTTGGTCTTGAATCAATTTCGTATGTCATACCATTTAATTCAATGTAGATCTTTGCATAAAATGTCCCATCTCTTAAATCTGTTACCACAACTTCAAGTATCATAGCCCCAATCCCATCAAGGATGTTTTTTATCAAGTCGTGCGTCAAAGGACGGGGTGGTTTTATTCCTTCCATTTCAAGAGCAATTGCTTGGGCTTCAAATGAGCCGATGATTATGGGAAGTCGTCTATCACCATTAACCTCCTTCAAAATCAACGCATAAGAACTCGGTCCCGTAGGCGTTGCAGATAATCCAACTATGTCTACTTGAATTTTTTTCACTTTAAATCAATCCTCCTTGTTTTTAAAGTTTTACTTTCCAAGAACTTTTTTCAGTTCTTTAATCAAAGCGGGAACAACCTCAAACAAATCCCCAACTATTCCGTAATCTGCAACTTGAAATATCGGTGCATCTTTATCTTTATTTATCGCAACTATTACTTTTGATGAAGACATTCCTGCAAGATGTTGAATAGCTCCTGATATTCCAACTGCAATATAAAGTTTGGGTGAAACTGTTTTACCTGTTTGACCAACTTGTTCGTCATGTGGACGCCATCCAGCATCAACTACTGCTCTTGAAGCCCCAACCGCTGCACCTAAGACATCAGCAAGTTCTTCAATAAGTTTAAAGTTTTCAGGTGCTTTTAAACCTCTTCCACCAGCAACAATTATATCAGCTTCTGTGACATCAATTTTGCCTTGAGTTGCTGCTATAGCTTCAAACGCAACTACTTTGAAATCTTCATCATTTAAATTTATTTCAATTTTTTCAAGGCTTGCAAGTTTAGCATCTTTTTCACCAACGGGGAAAACATTAGGTCTTAAAGTGAAAATCTGTTTATCAGAGTTAATTCTCACCTTTATGAAAGCTTTACCAGCATAAACAGGTCTTGTTGCGATTACTTCACCATTTTCAACTTTCAAATCAGTGCAATCAACAGCGAATCCAGCGTTAATTTTTCCAGCTACTCTCGGAGCAAGCTCTTTCCCCATAGCTGTTGCTGACATGAAAAGATAATCCGCTTCAATTTTCTGCATCACCTCAGCTATAACTTTAGCGTATGCAGTTAAAGAATATTGAGCAAGCCTTGCATCTTGAACAATTAAAACTTTTTCAGCACCATAACCCCCAAGTTCAGGTGCTATTTTTTCAACATTTTCATCTCCGATGACAAGTGTATAAAATTCAGCTGACAATTCATCAGCAACTCTTTTGCCAGTTCTTACTGCCTCAAAGGCAGATTTTTTAAATTTTCCTTCCCTTTGTTCAGCAAATGTTAAAACTCTTTTTGCCATCCTTTCATGATTTAAATTTGTTTTAAAATAATTATTCCCAAAGTATTTTGCAACTTAAAAATTTCAAATTACTTTGGCTTCTTCTCTTAACAAACGAACAAGTTCTTCAACTGCACTTGCGTCTGTGCCTAAAATTCGTCCCGCCTTTTTCGGTGGTGGAAGCAACATTTCAAGAACCTCGGTTTTATTATCAAATTTCATTGCCTCTCTTTCTTCAACTGGTTTACTCTTTGCTGCCATTATACCTTTAAGGGAAGGATATCTCGGTTCATTTAAACCTCGTTGAGCTCCAATTATTATCGGAAGTTTCCCGCGAACTCTTTCTCTTCCGCCTTCAATTTCTCGCTCGGCTATAACTGTTCCATCCTGATTGATTTCAAGTTTAACGACGACGGTAATTGAAGGTATTCCAAGGAGTTCTCCAACTAAACTTGGCATAGCTTGGTTATCATAATCAATTGATTGCTTCCCGAAGAAAATAATATCTGGTGAAATTTCCTTTAAAACTTCGGCGAGTGCTTTAGCAATTGAAAATGTATCTCGTTGTGAATCGTCTTTGAGCAAAATTCCTTTATCAGCTCCCATCGCTAATGCTCTTCTTATGACCTCGACATTCTCACTTCCGCCAAGTGAAATGATAACAACCTCACCTCCAAATTTTTCTTTCACTCTCAGTGCTTCCTCAACCGCAAACTCATCATATGGATTTAAGATGTAATTTACTCCAGTTTTGTCAATTGTTTTACTATCTGCTCCAACTTTTACTTTTGTTTCTGTGTCTGGAACCCGATTTACACAAACAGCAATTTTCATGAGCGGATTTAATTTTGTTTTAAATCAAGATTGACTTTTCTTAAAGGAACTTAAAAACACACTAAAAAATACTTATTTTCCTCAAATGTTCCAACTTAATTTGCTTGAAAAACAAAAATCCCCACAGAGTGTTTAAAATTAATGCAAGAAAGTTAAGCATTTGTCCAATTGAAAATTAAAAGCAACGGATCAGAAAAATGAAATTTAAATTTTTAGTTAAAGTTATTATTTCCCCTTTTCTCCTACAAGTTTTCCTATGCCGTAAGCTATCGCAAACAATAGGCAGGTCTGCGCGAAGTTATGCCAGGTTGCATTTGCGAAAATGATCGGATGAGCCAAGATTTTGCCGAGCAAGCCAATTAATATGCTTATAATTGCAACGATTATCCCCGCAAGAACTATCCTATCCATGACTCCCTCCTATTTTTAGGTTTTAGCTTTGCAAAAAGTTAAGAAATAAAATCGTAAATGTCAATAAAAGATTAAGGAATTAGCGCGCCAAAGATATTTTCGGTCTATATTTATTTAGGAAGGGATGGAGTGGAAGTTAATTAATTTATGAAGATGTTAAAGATTTTACGAAAGGGAAAGGGCGTGGAAAATCCACGCCCGAAATCTTCATAAAATTACCTTTGCCGTAAGGGCAAATCCAAAATCTCTTGAATTTGCAAGCCCTTTCGCTATTTCGTTTTGAAGATAAAACTTTTCTCCTATTTTAGAACCAAGGAACAAACTCATGGAATATTCACTTCTTGTTAACCTTTGTCCAGCGTAGCTGCTACTGTGAACGCTTGCATATTCAAATCCAGCACCAATGAGCCCAATTTCATTAAATATGTAAAATACCCCAGCATGTCCTCCAACAGTAAAATCTTTGCTATCAAGCCCGTAGCTTAAAACAGGATGAATTACATAGGTGATATTTGAGGTGTTGAAAATGTTAGGCAAAGAGATCTCAACTTCGTTATTTCTTTCGTCAAGCTTTCCACGATGCTCAAAGATGATATCAAGCGTGTATCTGTTCATAAAAGAGGAATAGATATTATAAACACCTCTAACTGCGTAATAGTCAACTTTAAACAGATTTCTGGACTTTTCATCTGAACCAACTGAAAACTGCACTGAAAAATTTTTAAATAGCCCATAATAGAGGCTACCGAGCGAAAGGAAAGAATCTTCGTTTGGTGATTTGATGCTGTTAATTGAATATTCACTGCTTAATTCAAACACAAGCGATTTAAAAGGATAAACCATTGATGCACGCTTCAGAAAAAGATAAGTATCAAAACAGGGATAAACCGTTGAACTTAAAAAGACAATTGCTCCGATAAGAAGAATTATTCTCTTCATCGCAAATCCTCAATTTGTTTTAATTTTAAGTGTGCTATTCTTATTATAAAGATAGCATCGCAAAAATTAAAAGTCAAGAGCTAGATAGAATCTTTAAAAAGTGTTTTCGGCTTTTGTGCCTTGTTCTTTTCCAGAGCGGGAAAAGTCAAAACTTGATTTTTTCAAAAAGAATTTTATATTTATCTACAAAGAAAACAGGTAAGATCATGGCTTGGAACAAGAAAAACATATTTGAACTTGTACAGCTCAAAATAATTGGACCAATAAATTTGGAGGGAACTTAGAGGAAATGGAGAAGTTGGATTCATCTTTTGAACATGCCCTGATTGAAATTCAGGGCATAAGTAAATCCTTTGGGGATGTTAAAGTTCTTAACAATATCTGGCTCTCCATAAACGAAGGGGAATTTTTCGCATTACTCGGTCCAAGTGGGTGTGGAAAGACAACTTTGCTCAGAATAATTGCCGGATTTGAAAAGCCCGATTTTGGGAAAATTATAATTGATGGTGTGGATTATACGAATACGCCACCATATAAAAGACCCGTAAATATGGTTTTTCAAAACTACGCTCTTTTCCCACATTTAAATGTTTTTGAAAATGTGGCGTTTGGTTTGAGATATCAAAACATAAGTAAGAATGAGATAAAACGAAGAGTTCATGAAGCACTTGAGCTTGTGAAGATGAACGGTTTTGAGAAGAGGAAACCTTCGGAATTAAGCGGTGGGCAAAAGCAAAGAGTTGCACTTGCGAGAGCCTTAGTTCTCAAACCAAAAGTTTTATTACTTGATGAACCGTTGAATGCACTTGATCCTAAATTAAGAAAAGAGATGCAAATTGAACTTAAAAAACTTCAGCATGAGGTGGGGATAACATTTATCTTTGTGACACACGATCAAGAAGAAGCATTGTCAATTTCAGATAGAATTGCTGTTATAAATTCAGGTAAAATAGAGCAAATCGGCACCGGCTATGAGATATTTGAAAAGCCGCGGACTGAATTCGTTGCGAATTTCATGGGGGCAAAAAATTTATTTATCGGATTTCTACACAAATTAACACGAAATGTGTTTGAGATTGAACTTCCAAATCTTGCTAAATTTAAAATCGCTCGCGACGAGGAGTTGAAACCAAATGGTAATGAATTTAAATTTATTGTTAGACCAGAGAAAATCTTTATAAGAAAGACACCAATTAAAAATCACTCCTTTGTTTCTATCCCTGCTGTCATTGAATCAAAGCTTTATTATGGTGCATCAACAAGTTGGGTTCTGAAAGCGAACGGATTTTTGATCTTTGTTGACGAGCAAAATAAAAGTACAGGTAAAACTGAATTCCATCCCGGCGAAAAAGTTTACGCAGTTTGGGACAAAAGAAACATAGTTTTTCTTGAATCAGCGTGAAGTCAAGAATTTATCTAACTTTCCTAATACCAACTTTTATAATTCTTGTTTTTTTCTTTCTGGGTCCACTTTTGATAATGTTTTATTATAGTTTCCTTCAGCGTGGAATTTATGGTGGTTTTGAACCAATTCAGAATTTAAAAGAGTATATATTTTCCTTTGTTTGGATTAGAAATTATATCAGGGTCTTCGATTCGCTATATATACCAATTTACCTTCGCTCAATTTACATTGCTTTTTTAACGACATTGATTTGTTTGTTGATTGGATATCCAGTTGCTTATTACATTGCGATGAAAGCTAAACCTGAAAATAAAATCATTTACCTTTTTCTTATAATTGTTCCGTTGTGGACAAGCTTCTTGATAAGAACATATGCTTGGATTTTGATTTTACGAGATGAGGGACTTGTAAATTTATTTTTATTAAGAATTGGTCTAATAGATAAGCCTTTACCTTTGCTTTATAATGAGTTTTCAGTTCTGTTAGGGCTTATTTATGGGGAACTGCCGTTTATGATTTTGCCAATTTATGCATCACTTGAAAAAATAGATATAAACTTAATTGAAGCTTCAAAAGATCTTGGGGCTGATGAGTTCGGGACTCTAAAACGAGTTATTTTGCCGCTTACTTTGCCTGGCATAATAGTTGGGGTGATGATTGTTTTTATCCCAACTCTTGGCTCTTTTATCGTTTCGGATCTACTTGGTGGTGCGAAGAGTATGTTGGTTGGGAATCTAATTCAAAATCAGTTTATCGTTGCCCGTGATAAACCATTTGGCTCTGCGATAGCGTTCGTGCTAAGCTTTTTCGTTTTGATTTTGCTTTACATTTACAGAAAATTTTCCGGCGGGAAAATGGACATTTTATGAATTTAGTTTCTCAAGCGTGAAATGGTATTCTTCGGTTACGGGATTCGCAAGTATCTTGCGACAGATTTCGTCAACAAGTTCTTTTGCCTTTCCTTCTTCATCGATATTTAAATTCATCTCAAAAAATTTCCCCGTTCTCAAACTTTCAACTTCTTTATAACCAAGTGTTTCAAGAGCTTGTTGAATTGTTTTACCTTGAGGGTCAAGGATCGTATCTTTTAACCTGACTATAATTTTTGCTTTTATCATTTTCTACCTTATTCTGTTAAACATCAAAGTCATGTAAATTTTCCTCCTCATTTGGTGGAGTTGTTCCAGCTAATCCAGGAACTGGTTTAAATGTGTTAATTAAGGATCTTATAGCACCGAAGAGGATAAATATAACAATTAACGGGAATATGATTTTGCCACGAGTTAATATAGCAAGTATTACACCTAAGTAAAAGTAGAAAAATTTAATAGGCGATGACTTGATTGATTTTATTGAAAGCTTTGGAATTGTGTCATATTTAATTGAACTTATCATAAGAAGTGAAAGTGCGATCACCATCGGTATTAACGCATGCTTTTGGAGAGAAGGCATGCCAGTTTCGCTGTTGTAGAATAAAATTATATAAGAAGCCACGGTTGACGCAGACATTGGAATTGGAAGTCCCTTGAAGAATTCTTTGTCAAAACCGACCAATTCAACATTAAATCTCGCAAGGCGCATCGCACCAAATATCATCAATAACGAACTGATGAAGATCCCAATTTCGCCAAACTCGTGAAAATAAAATTTATAAACAAGAACAGATGGAGCAACTCCAAACGATATTACATCAGCAAGTGAATCAAGTTCAACTCCGAACTCTGTCGCTGATTTAGTTAATCTTGCCATTGCCCCGTCAAGAGAATCAAATATCGCAGCTAAAATTATAAACCATGCTGATTGAATATATGCCTCGTTTATTGCGTTTAAAATTGCAAGGAAACCAGAGAACATATTCAAAACGGTAAATAAACTCGGGACGAAAATGAACCTATTTTTTCTCATTTTTAATTCACCTCTTAACTTTTGCTATTACTGTTTCTCCAGCCTTTACCTTTTGACCAACTGATATCGTTATTTCAACTCTGTTTTTTGGCATTATGACATCAACTCTTGAGCCAAATTTTATCATTCCATATCTTTGACCAGCTATAACCTTGTCACCCTTTTCAACATCGCATACAATTCTTCTTGCTATAAATCCAGCTATTTGCTTAACAATGATCTTTAAACCGTCTTCAGTTTCTATTCCAATTATCTTTCTTTCATTATTTTCGGAAGATTTTTCGTCAAATGCAACAATATATTTTCCAGGGATATATTTTAAAAATTTTATTTCCCCGCTTATCGGAATTCTGTTGACATGGACATTTAGTGGTGACATAAATATGCTAACTTGAATTGCGTCGTTAAATATGAATTCATTCTCAAAGAACTCACGAATCATAAAAACCTTGCCGTCCGCAGGCGAAATTATCAAATCATCATTTTCAGGGATTTTCCTTTCAGGATCTCTAAAAAAGAAAAGGGTGAATCCAGTGATACTAATGGCGAGTATAATAAGAAATATTTTCAAAGGTGTAAACTTTATCAAAAGAGAAATGACCAATAAAATTACAGAAAAACCAATTGCCCAAATAACGGTTGAAACTCCGTACCTTGTTATCAATCTTCCTCTTTCCATTTATATTGATATACGTCTTAAGATTTCCATATAACTTTCACGAACATTTCCCATATTCAACCTGACTCTCTCAAAATCAAGGGGTTCATCGGTTTCCATATCCCAAATTCTACATGTTCGTGGTGAAATTTCATCTCCAAGAACTATATCATCACCAAGAATCCCGAATTCAAATCTTGCATCAACAAACTTTAAATTTCTTCGTTCAAAGAAAGAACGCAGAATTGCGTTAACTTTTGAAGCTGTTCTGGTTATCATTGCAATCTCTTCTGGTGTGGAAATATGTAAAGCATAAATATGGTATTCGTTTACAAATGGATATTGGGCGGTGTTGTTTTTATAGTAAAGTTCAATGACTGGTTGATCAAGTAATGTTCCTTTATCAATCCCAAATCTTTCGCAGAAATTTCCCGCAGCTATATTTCTAACCACAACCTTTATCGGGATCATGTTAAGTTTCCTAACGAGCATTGAGCTTTCATCAACGGGCTTTATATAATGCGTAAGAATGTTGAAATTTC
Organism: Candidatus Kryptonium sp.; assembly: GCA_039630395.1. GTDB lineage: Bacteria > Bacteroidota > Ignavibacteria > Kryptoniales > Kryptoniaceae > Kryptonium. The sequence continues at coordinate 13,017 of JBCNVC010000008.1, forward strand.
TCAAATATTCAAATAAGATAGTGGAAATTTTATTTCTTAATTCACCATGTCCCTTCATTTTAAAAACAGTTCCGTTTCTCAAGACAATTGTATCTTTAAATCTCATTATCAAGCAATTTTCTTCCTCTGAGGTATAGAATTTTTTATTGTTTCCTTCAAAAACAAGCTCAGGAGTAAAAACTTGAATTTTGCTCTTTTTAAGCATTGCTTTCGTTGCTTAAGATTTTATCAAAGATATGATAAAAAAATTATGGTTAAAAAACAAATTTCATTTGAGATATGTTTATGAGCGCATTAGATTTAAATTTGTCTTGTTTTAAGTTTGTTTGTAAATTAAGAACGAAGAAATTAAAGGAAACTTTGCGCTATGCTTGGGCAAGATGAAAAAATGGTCGTTGCTATGTTAAAGTTTCTTTTCCCGGGTGAACCTTTGCCAAGTGCTTTTGAAAAGGCAGAGGGAATAATTGAAGTGCAGAAAAAAACCAAAAGACATGTTCTGTCTCTTATAAAGAAATCAAAACTTGATTGGTACGGATACGCAATACCATATGAATTTGGTGGTGAATTTGAGGAGAAGAGATTTTCCAGAAATACAGGGGACTAAGTAAAATTTAACCCATATACCTCCATCCCGGGGAAAAAGAGGGAAATAAATAGAGCAAAGAACACTTAATTATTTTTTTGATGAAGCGTTGTATGAAGGTTTTAATGGTTTGATATTTCAGAGCAAAGAATAGTTTGATTTTTGTAGTGCTTAAAAATGCACCAAGATGGAATTAATGATTGTGCGAAAAGTCCTTTGTTAATTCAAATGAATGTGTTGAGTGTCATACTGCTAAAAAGATCACCGCAAGCGCAATTCGCGATTGGCAGTTGAGCAAACATATGAAGCTGGCGTTGGATGTGCTGATTGTCATATCCCTGTTAAAGAAGCGGTTAAGGAAATTCATGAATCAAAAAGTAATTGTGAAGATAAGAGAGTGAGGCGACTTGTCTCATTAAGAAATTGTGCCCAGTGCCATGAGGATAAGGTAAAGGAATTTGAGCACGGTAAACATGCGCTTGCATGGGTTGCGATGATGGCGATGCCAACTACGAAAGATCAACCAACTGTTATTGAGAAAGGTTGTGGGGGTTGTCATAGAATTGGAAGAGATGAAGGCAAATGTGATGCTTGTCATACAAGACACAAATTTTCAGCAGAGGAAGCAAGAAGACCTGACGCAAGTATGACATGTCATATGGGATTTGATCATCCACAGTGGGAAATGTGAAGCACTTCAAAACATGGGACAATTTATGCTGTTGAGAAGGATAAATGGGATTTCAGTAAACCGTTGAAAGATTGGTATAAAGAGCTTTACAAACCTGATAGCAAAGTTCCGTGCGCTCCCGTTTGCCAAACTTGTCATATGCCGAATGGAGATCATAGAGTTAAAACAGCGTGGGGATTCCTCGCCTTAAGAGTCGCAAAAAAAGATCCTGAATGGGGAAGGTTGCGAAATACAATTATGCGCGGTCTCGGCGTTCTTGATGAAAAAGGAAACTTCACAGAAAGGGTAAAAATAATTGAAGCGGGAAAAGTTGTGCGATTAACAGCTGAAGAATGGCGGGCGGAAAGAGATAAAATGTTAAAAGTTTGTTCACAATGTCATAGCCCAAGTTTCGCAAAAGAGCAACTTGACAAGGCGGATGAAGTTATAAAAGAGTCGGATAAGCTTATGGCTGAGGCGATCGAAATTGTTGAATCACTTTATAAAGATGGAATACTTGAAAGACCAAAAGATTATCCATTACACACTGATTTGTTGAGATTTTATGAGGTTCGTCATCCGATTGAACAAAAGCTTTATGTTATGTTTCTTGAACACAGGATGAGAAGCTTTCAGGGAGCATTTCATATGAATCCGGATTATATGCACTGGTATGGCTGGGCTGAAATGAAACGCGACCTTGCGGAAATAAAGCACGAAGCTGAAATGTTGCGAAAGCAATTTGCTCAAGCAAAGAGGAAGAAATAGAAACATTCAGAAAAGTAAATAAATAAACCATCAAGGGCGGGGCTTTCCCCGCCTTTTTTGTTTTTGCTATGTTTTAGTTAAATTTTTCAAAAATAAAAATCTTACTGAAAATGAAAATGGGTACTGTGCGATTTTTAAGGTTTGAAAATTATAGATGGAACGGAGTTGAGGTAAAGAAATATAAAGACGAAAATAATACTTGGCTAAATGTTTGCAGACAAGTAATTGCTGGTAAATCAGGCGAAAAAATAAAATTTCACTTAAGATATTTTGAAATTGAGCCTGGTGGATATTCAACGCTTGAGAAACACAGACATGAGCATGTTGTGATTTGTATCAGAGGAAAAGGCAAGGCAATTGCGGGAAATGAGGTTTTTGATATAAAATTTATGGATGTTTTATATATCGGTTCAAATGTTCCTCATCAATTTGTGAACGATTCGGAGGAGCCATTTGGGTTTTTCTGCATTGTTGATTCAAATAGAGATAAACCAAAACTTTTGACAAAGAAAGAAATCTTTGAAATGTTGAAAAATGAAAAGATCGCCAAGGTCGTGCGAATACCTGAAACTTATCCTGGATTAAAGTGAAAATTTTTTATTTTAGATCAAAATCATAAATTCTGATTTGGATAGAAAAGTAAACAAAGCAAAAAACCTGCTATGGTAAAGCTCAAATTCAAAAAAAGGTTTAATGAGTTAAAACCTGAAGAACTTAAATGGGTGTGTCCCATTGAAAAATTACAATTTGAGACGACAGATGAAGTTGAACCACTAGAAGATATAATTGGACAGGAAAGGGCTTTGAAAGCATTAAAACTCGGTACTGAACTTTTTGCGCCAGGATATAACATATTTGTTTGTGGTCTAACGGGGACTGGACGAATGACGACGATAAAACATATTCTAAAACAAATTTCGCCCAAAGCGCCGCAAGCTCCTGACAGATGTTATGTTTATAATTTTAAAAATCCCGATGAGCCACGGCTTCTTGAATTTCCCCGTGGACAGGCGATAATGTTCAAGCGAAATATGGAAGCAATGATTTTCTATTTGAAACAGAAAATACCGAGGACACTTGAAGATGAAAAATATATTGAAGCAAGAAATAAAATAATTGAAAAGTATCAAAGAAAGGAGCAGGAGCTATTTCGTGAGTTTCAGAAAAAAGTAGAGGGCGAAAGATTCGCAATTATAAATATGCAAGTTGAAAATGTCGTTAGACCAAGTATCGTTCCGATCGTTGAAGGGAAACCGATGCCGATGGAGCAACTTATTAATCTTGCGAAAGCTGGAAAAATTCCAGAGGAGACAGTTCGTGAAATTCAACAAAAGTACCTTGAACTTCAAGCTCAAATGCAAGAAGTTTTTAGAAAGGAGATGCTTCTTGCAAGAGAAATGACAAGAGAACTTGAAGAGCTTGAGCGGGATGCTGTTAAGTCAATAATTGAAGGAATAATTGATGAAATTAAAGAACAGTTCAAAATACCCAAGGTTCTTGAATATTTAGATGAAGTGAGAAAGCATATCCTGGACAATCTTGTCATTTTCAAAAAAGCATCTGATGAGGACAAGTTGTTATCTCCAGCTCCTGAACAAAAAAACGAAACCGATCCATTTCTCCCTTATCGTGTTAATGTCATTCTTGATAACTCGGATCAGGAAGGTGTGCCTGTTATAATAGAAACCACACCAACCTTTGCAAATATATTCGGAACTATTGAGAAAGTTTATGATTCCAGAGGCTTTTGGAGAACTGATTTTACAAAAATAAAGGCGGGATCACTTCTTAAGGCAGATGGTGGTTATCTTGTTTTGAACGCAAGAGATGCGTTAAGTGAGCCTGGAGTATGGAAAGCACTTAAACGAGCTCTTATATATAGAAAACTTGAAATACAACCGATTGATGTCTTTTTTCAAATAAGTTCAATATCGCTTAAGCCGGAGCCAATTGAGATAAATACAAAAATCATAATGCTTGGAGATCCTGAACTTTATCACTTGCTTTATGAATATGATGAAGATTTCCGCAAAATTTTTAAGATTAAAGCTGATTTTGATTTTGAGATGGATTTAACGGATGAGTCAATCATTCAGTATGCGAAATTTGTTCGTAAGATATGTCGTGATGAGAATTTAAAACCATTTGATAAAGAAGCCATAGCTAAAGTTATTGAGTTTGCAGTTAGACAAGCTGGCAGGAGAGATAAGATTACAACGAGATTTAGTTTGATAGCAGATTTAATTCGAGAGGCAAATTACTGGGCTGGTGTTGATAATAGCGACTTTGTAAAAGCTGAACATGTTGAAAAAGCTATTGATGAAAGTTTCAATAGAAGAAAAATGATAGAAGACAAAATCAAGGAGTTGATAGCAAAAGATGTGATATTTGTTGATGTCGTCGGCGAAAGAGTTGGACAAGTTAATGGGTTGACAATTTATGAGATGGGGGATTACAGATTTGGTAGACCAGTGCGGATCACTGCAAGCGTATCAATGGGCAGAGATGGGGTTATAAACATAGAGCGTGAGTCAAATCTAAGCGGTAGAATCCATGATAAAGGTGTGTTGATTCTTGCCGGATATTTGAGAGAGAAATATGCGCAGGATAAACCACTTACACTTTCGGCAAGCATTTGCTTTGAGCAGTCTTATTCTGGCATTGATGGCGATAGTGCTTCATCAACTGAGCTTTATGCGCTACTTTCTGCACTTTCTGGGCTACCTATAAAACAAGGCATAGCAGTAACTGGTTCTGTAAATCAGAAAGGGGATATACAACCAATCGGTGGAGTTAATGAAAAGATCGAAGGATTTTTTGATGTTTGCAAGGCTAAAGGATTAACTGGAGAACAAGGAGTGATAATACCAAAGAAAAATGTTGAAGATCTTATGTTAAGAGATGATGTAATTGAAGCGGTAAGGAAGGGAATGTTTCATATATACCCTGTTGAGACGATTGAAGAAGGAATTGAGATTTTAACAGGTGTCAGGGCTGGTAAAAGATTGAAAAATGGAAAGTTCGAACCTGGGACTGTGAATTATCTTGTTGATAAAAGATTACGAGAAATTTCCAAGGGTTTGAGAAAATTTGCAGCTAGCTAATCTGCTGTCCACTCGCTCATTTCAGAGGCAAGCGCGATTAATTCTTCCATAGTTATCGTTGATGGATCAAGCTTTTCAAGCGCTTTTTTCATTCGTTTAAATAAGTCATCAAACTCAATTTCAATTGTTTTTGCTCTTTTTCTTTTGATCGGGTTAACTTTTGAAACAACTGCTTGTTTTAAGAACGGGTGATTTATCCCTCTTTCTCTTAAACTTTGGACGATAGGTTCAACTATATCATCTACATCTTTAAGTATATCTGCTCTTTTTTCTCTTTTATTTAAGGCATCTGGCAAGGGCGCATCAATAAAGTTGTCAACTTTTTTAAGTATCGGAACATACGCATAACCACTAAATTTAGGATATTTTTCATATAACAATCCGAGTGTTATGAAATAAGCTTCCTCAAATTGAAAAGCATATTCGGCTTCAGAAACTTTTCCATTTGTTTCAAGGAGGCCCTTATACATTCTAATAACTTCAAGAGATTTTTCCTTCAGGTTATGTGCTTTTTCAGTGTTAAGAGATAATATGTGGAATACGACCGAAGTATCTGGAATCACGATTGCAGGTATTTCTTTTATTCCAAGTTGTAGGAGAGCTTCCCTTCTATGGTTTCCGTTTGGAGTCCAGTATTCACCTTGTTCGGTTCTTATTATTACGATTGGATCAATAAATCTTTTGAGCTGTTCAATTACTTCCTTGAGTCGTTTTACATGTGCAATTGACAAATCTCTTTGAAATGGTGTTGGTTTAACTTTTTCAATTGGTAAAAGTGCAAAAATTTGCCAATTTTTTCCATAGGGCTCACGATAAATTGATAACACGGATCCACCATCGTTTTCAATCTTTTGTGAAAGTTCTATGAGCTCCTGTGGTATAACTTCATCTTTGGGATATATTGCCCATTTTTCCCTTTGCATAAGAGTTAATAGAAAACTTTGTTTTTATAGTAATCCTATAAATAATTTACACTTAAATAATTTACACTAAACATTGGAAATAGGCAAGTTGGAAATGAAGTGGAGCCGACGGGATTCGAACCCGTGACCTCCACAATGCCATTGTGGCGCTCTCCCAGCTGAGCTACGGCCCCTTGATGTGAGATCGTTTCTAATTTACACGATAATTTTTTCATTTGCAAATTTTAAAATTGAGAAATTTCGTCTTAAATTTTTTAAAAAATTAAGCACGAAAAATGTCAGGCTTGTTAAGCAAAACTGCTGAATATGGAATGCGAGCTGTTTTGTATATTGCCTTAAATCAATCCAATAATAAAAAATACAAAAAGCGCATAAGCACAAAGGATATAGCGAAGAATTTAAAAGTTCCTTATCATTTCCTTGCAAAGGTTATCCAGAAACTTGTAAAAGCAGGAATTATACACTCAAAGCGGAGCAAGAATGGAGGATTCTTTCTAAAGAAATCACCAGAAAAAGTTAAATTACTTGATGTTGTCCTTGCCCTTGAAGGAAAAGAACTTTTTACCGATTGTGTTCTTGGGCTTCCGAATTGTTCAGATAAAAATCCTTGTCCCGTTCATGACTACTGGAAGGTCATCCGAGAGGAGATAAAGCAGATGTTATCAGATAAAACAGTTAAGGAACTTCTAAACGGGGAGTTCAAAATTTAAAAAATGACAAATTTGCAGATCTTTTACACCGACTCTTTTTGATTTTAATTAATTTTCAATTTAAGTGTTAGCGTAAACGTCATTTTGTCACTTGACTTGAATTATTTTAGAGTTTATATTTATAATTGCCTTTAGCAACCGTCTATGTTAAGTGCTAATAAAAATAAAACTTAAGGAGGCAGATTTTATGGCAAAAGTAAATATTCGTCCTTTATCGGATAGGGTAGTTGTAAAGCCACTGCCAGCTGAGGAAGTTACAAAAAGTGGTCTTGTTATTCCTGATACAGCGAAAGAGCGTCCGCAACAAGGGGAAGTAATCGCCGTTGGTCCAGGAAGAATTACAGACGATGGCAAGAAGATCCCAATGGAAGTTAAAGTTGGGGACAAAGTTTTATACGGTAAGTATGCTGGAACTGAAATTTCAATTAATGGAGAAGAGTATTTAATAATGAGGGAAAGCGATATTCTTGCAATAATCGATTAAAAATTAAAAACAAAAGAAAAGGGAGGTAAAAACATGGCAGTAAAGGACATACTTTTTAACGCAGAGGCACGTGCGGCGTTAAAGCGTGGCGTTGATAAGCTCGCTGAAGCAGTAAAAGTTACCCTTGGTCCAAAGGGTAGAAATGTTATAATAGATAAAAAATTTGGACCGCCTGTCGTTACTAAAGACGGAGTTACAGTAGCAAAGGAAATTGAGCTTGAAGATCCAGTTGAAAACATGGGCGCTCAATTAATTCGTGAGGTTGCCTCAAAAACAAGTGATGTTGCTGGTGATGGAACAACAACAGCAACAGTTCTTGCACAGGCTATATTTAGAGAGGGATTGAAAAATGTTGTTGCTGGAAGAAACCCGATGGACTTGAAAAGAGGTATTGATATGGCGGTTAAGAAGATCGTCGAGGGATTAAAAGAAATAAGCCGAGAAGTTAAGGATAAAAAGGAAATTGCATATGTTGGTGCAATTTCTGCTAACAATGATATGTCAATTGGGCAGTTAATTGCGGACGCAATGGAGAAAGTTGGAAGGGATGGTGTTATAACAGTTGAAGAAGCGAAAGGAACCGAGACCACAATGGAAATAGTTGAAGGTATGCAATTTGATCGTGGTTATCTTTCACCATATTTTGTGACAAACCCAGATACGATGGAATGCGTTCTTGAAAATCCATATATTTTGATCCATGATAAGAAGATCAGTTCATTGAAAGATTTCCTCCCAATACTTGAAAAAGTTGCGCAATCTGGAAGATCACTTCTTGTCATAGCTGAAGATGTTGAAGGTGAAGCTCTCGCAACTCTTGTTGTTAACAAACTTCGTGGAACATTGCGTTGTTGTGCTGTCAAGGCACCTGGATTTGGCGAAAGAAGAAAAGCAATGCTTGAAGATATTGCGATCTTGACTGGTGGAACGGTTATCTCCGAAGAAAAAGGATTCAAACTTGAGAACGCTCAACTTTCATATCTTGGGCAAGCTAAGAAAGTTGTCGTTGACAAAGATAACACAACAATCGTTGAAGGTGCTGGAAGCAAGGATGAGATAAAGCGCCGTATAAATGAAATTAAAGTGCAAATTGAAAAGACAACATCTGATTATGATCGTGAAAAACTTCAGGAGCGCCTTGCTAAATTAAGTGGTGGTGTTGCAGTTTTAAAGATTGGTGCAGCAACAGAAGTTGAAATGAAGGAGAAAAAAGCACGCGTTGAAGACGCGCTCCATGCAACAAAAGCGGCAGTTGAAGAAGGTATTATTCCTGGCGGTGGTGTTGCATATTTGAGAGTGATGCATAAACTTGACGAGCTCAAACCAGAAAACGAAGATCAAGCAGTCGGAATAGATATCGTAAGAAAAGCACTTGAAGAGCCAATAAGATGGATCGTTGCTAACGCTGGTCATGAACCGTCAATTGTAGTTCAAAAGGTTAAAGAAGAAAAAGATGATTTTGGATTTAATGCTCAGACAGAAAGATTTGAAAACTTGTTTGAATCGGGAGTTATAGATCCTACTAAAGTGGCTCGTGTTGCGCTTGAAAACGCTGCAAGCGTTGCGTCACTACTATTGACCACCGAAGCTGTCGTGTTTGAGAAGCCAGAGAAGGAGAAAACCCCGCCAGTTCCAGGTGGAATGAGTGACATGTACTAATAATTAAATGCAAAATTAAAAGCCCCGACCTTTTGGTCGGGGCTTTTTTGTTTATCGCTGTAGACTTGATTTTACTTAACAGATTTGATATTTTGTGAATCAAGTATTAAATTTAACTTGAAAATGAAGAAAAAGATCTAATCAATGAACATTGCTGTTTTTGCTTCTGGGCGTGGTTCAAATCTCATGGCGATTCTTAATGCCATAAAAGAAGGAAAGCTAAATGCAAAAGTTGCACTTGTGATAAGTAATAATTCAAATGCAGGCGCACTTGAGATCGCAAGAGCAAATGGAATTGATGCTCTTCATATAAGTCGTGGTCAATTTAATTCAGATGAGGATTATGTAAACAAACTTCTATATGAACTCAAAGCAAGAAAAATTGAACTTATCGTTCTTGCTGGATATATGAAAAAAATTCCACCAGAAGTAGTTAAGGAATATCGTAATAAAATTCTTAATATACATCCCGCGCTATTGCCTGCCTTTGGAGGTCAGGGGATGTATGGTATGAATGTGCATAAAGCTGTGATTGATTACGGAGTTAAACTTACAGGTGTGACTATTCACATCGTTGATGAAGAGTATGATCATGGTCCAATAGTTATGCAAAGAGCAATTGAAGTCAAGGATGACGATACACCTGAAACACTTGCCGAAAGAGTTCTTAAAGTTGAACATGAGATTTATCCAATGGCAATTAAACTTTTTGTTGATGGGAAAATAACCGTTTCTGGAAGAAAGGTGTTGATTAAAGATGAAAATCAAAACAGCTCTTATTAGTGTTTATGATAAAGCTGGCATAGTTGATTTTGCGCGTGAACTTCAGAGGTTTGATATAGAAATAATTTCAACAGGCGGCACTTATAACCTTCTTGTTCAAAATCAGATCAAGGCAAGAAAAATTGAAGAAATTACTGGTTTTCCGGAAATACTTGATGGCAGAGTTAAAACCCTTCATCCCAAAATTCTTGCCGGTATACTTGCTGTGAGAGACAATCCTGAACATTTTGAGCAAATGAAAAAATTTGACATAACCCCAATTGATCTTGTCGTTGTAAATCTTTATCCGTTTGCAAGTGTTGTCAAACGGGAAAACTTCACAATAGATGAAGCAATTGAGAATATTGATATTGGAGGTGTTACGCTTTTAAGAGCTGGGGCTAAGAACTATAAATATGTCGCTGTGGTTGCAAGTCCACGAAGATATGATGAAATAATAAGAGAACTTAAAACAAATAATGGTGAGATTTCTGAAGAAACCAGACTTTCTCTTGCATTGGAAGTTTTCAAATATACATCAAATTATGATGCTGATATAGCTAACTTTTTTACTTCTCAATTCAGCGGAGATATTTTACCTGAAATCTTTTCTGTGAATTTGAACAAGGTTAAAAATCTACGCTACGGCGAAAATCCGCATCAAAGATCCGCTCTTTATGGAGACTTTTTCAATTATTTTGAACCGTTGCATGGGAAGGAACTTTCTTATAACAACATACTTGATATAAGCTCTGCGACCGAGCTTGTCCTTGAATTTGATAAACCTGCCTGCGTGATCGTAAAGCATACAAATCCGTGTGGTGTTGGAATTGATGAAGAATCAATTCTTGAGGCATTCAAAAAAGCTTTTGCAACAGATACAGTCTCACCTTTTGGTGGGATAATTGCTTTTAATCGCCCACTTGATCTAAAAACAGCGATGGCGGTAAATGAAATTTTTGCAGAAGTCATAATTGCTCCAGAATTTCCAAGCAATGTTTTAAATTTTTTAATGCAAAAGAAGAATAGGAGGTTGATAAGATACAGAGGGGAAGATATTTTAAGTAAAGTTGAACTTGATTTCAAAAGAGTGATAGGTGGCGTTCTTGTTCAAGAAACTAACTCAATTGACATTGATCCGGCAAGTTTACGGATTGTCACTAAAAGAAAGCCAACGCTTGATGAGATGGAGGCTTTAATATTTGCTTGGAAAGTTGTTAAACATGTTAAGTCAAATGCAATAGTTTATGCAAAGAAAGATAGAACTCTCGGAATTGGAGCAGGGCAGATGTCTAGAGTTGATGCGTCAAAAGTTGCAATTATGAAGGCTAAAGAAATGGGACATGATTTAAGGGGAAGCGTTGTCGCTTCAGATGCATTTTTCCCGTTTCCTGATGGTTTAATTGAAGCTATAAAAGTAGGTGCAACCGCAGTGATTCAGCCCGGAGGTTCAATCAGAGATGAAGAAATTATAAAAATTGCTGATGAACATAACATCGCAATGGTTTTTACAGGGATAAGACATTTTAAACACTAAAAAATTAGAAGAGGAAAATGGGACTCTTTAATTTATTCACTGCTGATATCGCAATTGACCTTGGAACAGCAAACACGCTAATTTGGATGAAAGGAAAGGGAATTGTTCTAAATGAACCATCAATTGTCACATATGATAGAAGCACTCGTAAAATAGTTGCTATCGGAAGAGAAGCGAAAGAAATGCTCGGCAGAACTCATAAAGATTTACAGACGATAAGACCTTTAAAGGATGGAGTTATAGCTGATTTTGAGATGGCGGAAGGAATGTTAAGAGAATTCATCAAAAAAATTCATGTAAACTGGTTCCCGAGTAGACGAGTTGTGATAAGCGTTCCAAGTGGAGTTACTGAGGTTGAGAAAAGAGCCGTTCGTGATTCAGCTGAACACGCTGGGGCAAAAGAAGTTCACTTAATTCCTGAACCGATGGCTGCAGCAATTGGTATTGGGATTGATGTAACAGAACCATATGGAAATATGATTATTGATATTGGCGGTGGAACTACGGAAATCGCTGTTATAGCATTGTCTGGAATCGTAACTCAAGAGTCAATAAGGATTGCAGGTGATGAGATGACTAATGCGATAATTCAACTCTTTAAAAAATCATATAATATTTTGATAGGTGAGAGAACCGCTGAGGACATAAAGTGTGAAGTTGGATCAGCGATGCCTTTAGATCAAGAGGTGACAATTCAGGTAAAAGGGCGCGATCTTGTAACGGGGATTCCGAAAATTGTTGAGGTAAGCTCGGTTGAAATTCGTGAAGCTTTAAATGAACCTATAATTGCGATAATTGATGCCATAAAGCTTGCTCTTGAGAGAACGCCACCAGAACTTGCAGCTGATATACTTGATCGTGGCATAATGCTGACAGGTGGTGGTTCATTGTTAAAGGGACTTGATGAGAGAATAAGGATGGAGACAGGCTTACCAGTTCATGTTGCTGAGGATCCACTTACAGCTGTTGTCCGGGGAGCTGGGAAAGTTCTTGAAAACCTTGAAGCGTATTCAAAAGTTTTACTTAAAAGTCAAAGGTATTGATGTTGAGAATTTTATCTCAAATAACTCAACATTTTAAAGAGTATCTCATATTTTCGATTTTGGTTTTGATTTCTTTGTTGCTTCTTTTTTCTGGCAATTCATCAAAATCTTATCTCGTTGCACGGATCGCTGTTGAACTAATTGGATTTGTAAAACATATAACAGGAGTTTTTCCTAATTTCTATGACCTTAAAGATGAAAATAAAGAATTAAGGAAAACAAATGTCCTTTTGTTAAGTGAATTAAATCAACTTCGCGAGGAGAAACTTGAAAACATAAGATTGCGCAAGCTTCTTGGATTCAAGGAAAAACAGAATAATTACGAATTTATACCGGCGGATGTTGTCGGGAAAACTCTTGTAAGCCCATACAATTACATAGTTTTAAACGCTGGGGAAAATGATGGGGTTGAAGTTAATATGCCTGTTGTTTGTGAATTAGGCGTAGTGGGGAAAATTATGAAGACAGGTAAAAATTATTCCATAGCTATGATACTTTTTCACAAGGATTTTAGAGCAAGTGTCAAGATTCAAAGAAGCAGGGTTGATGGTATACTTGGATGGGAAGGAGGTGATTTTCTATCAATGATGAATGTATCAAAAACAATGGATGTCGAAGTTGGTGATGTCGTAATAACCTCTGAATATAGCACCATATTTCCAGCTGGATTTGAAGTTGGGGTAGTTGCGGGAATTGATAATTCTGTCCCTGGGCTTTTCAAAGCGATAAAAGTAAAGCCTTCCGTTGATTTCACAAAGCTTGAAGAAGTTTTCATTATAAAGTATAAAAGCGATTTTGAACGAGAGGAAATTGAGCAAGCCAGTTTGGAAAACAAAAGTTTGAAATGATGCTTTATATTAGATACTTTATTATTGGTCTTTTGTTGTTGGCGATTCAAATAGTGATTGTTCCTTTAATTGCTATTGAGAAAATAGTTCCAGATTTGATGATAATCTTTACTGTATATGTTGCTTTGAAAAGAGGACAAATCCCGGGAACTTTAGCTGGATTTATTTCTGGATTATTCATGGATTTAACTATTAACTTTGTCCTGGGACTTTCGGCTCTTTCTAAAACTGTTGCTGGTTTTGTCGCTGGATATTTTTATAGTGAAGCCAAGACCTCCGCAAATACGGAGACACTTCGCTTTTTAGGTATAGTTATTTTTGTCTCCATGGTTGACAATGTCGTTTATTTTTTTATTTATATTTTTTGTAATAGTTTAGATGGTGCGGAAATTGTAAAGACGATAATTGGAAAGACAATTTACACCAGTATTTTATCTTTGATTCCAGTTTTCATAACCTCAAAGGAGACAAAGTTGTTATGAACGAGACATCAAGAATTAAGTCTTTAAAAATACTTCTTTCAATCGTTTTTCTATTCTTCATCGTTAAACTTTACGAACTTCAACTTTATCGTGATGTTGAATATAAAAGACAAGCGGAAAGCAACAGCATAAGAACAATTCAACATGATCCAATCAGGGGACTGATATTTGATAGAAACAAAAAAATCATTGTAGACAATGTCCCGTCCTATACAGTTACTTTGACACCATATGAGTTTGATATGAAAAATCTTGATGTCCTTGCGAAAATTTTAAAGGTTGATCGTCAGTATATTCTTGAGAAAATTTCATCTGCTCCTTCTCCGTTCTCTCCTGTCAAGATTCGTCGCGATGCCCCTATCAGAGCGATAGCATATATTGAAGAGCACAGGGAAGAGTTAAGAGGTGTTGATTATTTAATTGAACATAAAAGAAATTATAGGGCGCCGGGGCTTGCATCGCACATTCTCGGATATGTCAAAGAAATAACTTCGTCCCAGTTAAATATCTACAAGGGGTTGTATAAGCCCGGTGATCAAATTGGTCAATCAGGGCTTGAGAAAAGTTATGAGCCAATCATAAAAGGGGAAAAAGGATATCGTTTCATAATGGTCGATGTCCTTGGACGATTTGTTAGAAGATATAACAATGGTAAAAATGACATACCACCATCTGAGGGTTCTGATTTAATTTTAACGATTGATATTGAACTGCAAGCATTTATTGAAGAATTACTTCGTGACAGATCGGGTTCGGTTGTTGTGCTTGATCCGAGAAATGGTGAAATTCTCGCGATGGTAAGTAAGCCAAATTATGACTTAGCGCTTCTCAGTGGATATACACCGGGTGAGATATGGGGTCAGCTTAACTCTGATCCTAAAAAGCCATTATTAAATAGGGCAATTTCTGGTCTTTATTCTCCTGGTTCAACATTCAAAATGGTTCTTGCGATAACTGCGCTTGAAACAGGATCTGTTGATCTTAATTGGAAGGTTTATTGTCCTGGTTATTTTGTCTATGGGGACAAAGTTTTTAAATGCCATACATCGCACGGTCATGGTTGGGTGAATTTAACTAAAGCGATTGAAGTTTCTTGTAATGTTTACTTTTATAACTTAATGTTGAGAGTTAATTTTGACGATTGGTCAAGGTATGGTGGACTTTTGGGCTTTGGAAAAAAAACCGGGATTGATTTGCCCGAGGAAATTGAAGGAATTTTGCCATCAACAGAGTATTTCAACAGAGTTTATGGTGTTAATAAATGGACTAAAGGTTACCTTATAAGTTTAGCGATTGGTCAAGGTGAAATAAGCACGACTCCGCTTCAGATGGCTACATATGCGATGGTTCTTGCAAATTCAGGTAAGTATCATCAACCTCATTTAGTTAAGGAAATCATAGATAAGAAAACTGGCAAAATTAAGGAAGTCTCGTATTATACAAGGGAAATACCTATTTCACAAAAAACATTTGATGTAATTCGCGAAGCGATGTATTTAGTTGTTAACAGTCCTTCTGGCACCGGCAAAGGTGCAAGGGTTGAGGGTATAAATGTTGCTGGAAAAACAGGAACCGCTCAGAATCCGCATGGTAATGATCATGCTTGGTTTATTGGGTTTGCTCCATATGAGAATCCTGAAATTGCTTTTGCAATTATTGTTGAAAACGCCGGCTTTGGTGGCGCGGTTGCTGCACCAATTGCTAAAGAGATAGTCAAAAGATATTTTGAGTTAAAAAATCAAAGAACAGAATTTAAGGTCGCCAAATGGTAAGAGGAATAGAAGATAAAATTGACTTTAAAATTTTGATACCCCTGTTGATCCTGTTGCTTGTAAGTGTGCTTTCAATTTACAGTGCTACGAAACTTCCTGGGCAGCATTCAATTTTCATAAAGCATTTGCTTTGGATCATAAGTGGTATTTTCATTGCGGTATTTTTCTATTTTTTCCCCGTTCAAAGATTACTGAGCTTGTCTGTTTTGCTTTATATAACTTCACTTGCTTTTCTTGTTATTGTTATTTTCGTTGGGAAAAAGGTTTCAGGTTCATCTTCTTGGATTCAAATAGGTAAATTTCAATTTCAACCTTCCGAGTTTGCAAAGTTTACAACGATTTTAATTCTTGCCTATTTTCTTTCAAAAAGAAATGTCAGACCTGATAATCCAGTTACGTTTATAGTTGCTGGTATTTTGACTTTCATACCATTTTTTTTAACAATTTTGCAGCCAGATTTTGGAACTGCAATCGTGTTTGGAGTGATTTTCCTTGCACGTGCCGTTGGCAGAAGTTCCTGTTTTTTGGCTTTTGCTTTTGCTTGCTCCTGTCGTTTTCATAATTGCATCTTTTTTTAGTATTAAAGTTTTTATAGTCGCTTCAATTCTGATTACTATCTTATTTCTATTGATGAGGAAACCGCTGATTTTGACTTTTATGGTTATTGCAATGAACCTAATGATCGGATTGACGAGCGAGCATATTTATCATAAAGTTTTAAAACCACATCAACAGAAAAGAATATCAACATTTTTAAATCCATCAAAAGATCCACTTGGTGCTGGTTATAATGTGATTCAGTCAAAGATTGCAATTGGTTCAGGTGGTTTAATCGGGAAAGGTTTCATGAAGGGGACACAAATTCAGTTAAGATTTGTGCCAGCTCAATGGACTGATTTTATATTTTGTGTTCCAGCCGAAGAGTTTGGCTTTGTTGGATCTGTAACAATTCTTTTGCTTTATCTGATTCTTCTATGGAGGGTGATAAATCTTGCTGCATTAATAAAGCAAAGGTTTGCAAGTTTAGTAGCGATTGGTATTTTTTCAACCTGGTTTTTTCATATCATGGTGAATATAGGAATGACACTTGGGCTTTCACCTGTAATTGGAATATGGCTTCCGTTTTTAAGTTATGGAGGTTCTGCGATGTGGGTCAATATGGCGATGGCTGGCTTACTTATGAATTTTTATGCGAATAGAAGAGAACTTAATTGATTTTTAAAGTTTTAAAACTTAAATTTTTCTGGCAAAAAAATAAAAAATCGTTACACTATGAATCCACTAAATGAAATCATTGTTCGCACCTTGCCATTTGTTCCTAAAAAAATTGTTAGGTATTTCGCCAGCCGTTATATTGCGGGGGAAAAACTTGAAGATGCTGTTTCAGTTGTGAAAAAATTAAATGAACAGAATAAGATAGCTACAATTGATGTCCTTGGTGAAAACATCACCAGCGAAAGCGAAGCGATTGAGGCTCTAAAAACATACAAACTCGTTCTTAATACAATTAAAGATCACGGTTTGAACTCGGATCTTTCAATTAAACTTACTCAACTTGGTTTAAAATTAGACTTTGATTTTTGTTATGCGAATGTTGAAGAACTTGTTAAACTCGCAAAACAATACGATAACATTGTTGAAATTGACATGGAGGACTCGTCAACTACAGATGCAACTCTTGAGATCTATAGAAAATTAAAGATGAAATATGACAATGTCGGTGTAGCAATTCAAGCTTATTTGAAGAGAAGCGAAAGCGATATAAAAGCACTTTTACCTCTAAAACCGAGGATAAGATTATGCAAAGGGATTTACATTGAACCGGAAACGATCGCGTTCAAGAAAAAAGAGTTGATCAATCACAACTTTAAACATCTTTTGAACATTCTTTTGCAAAGCGACGCGTACACCTGCATTGCAACGCATGACGAGGAATTGATAAAAGAATCTTACAAGTTGATAAAAGAGTATAACTTAAAAGATGACAAGTTTGAATTTCAGATGTTGCTTGGTGTTCGTCCTGAGCTCGGGAATAAAATTGTTTCTGATGGTTATAAGTTGAGAATATATGTTCCATTTGGAGAGCATTGGTATGCTTATTCAATGAGACGGTTTAGAGAAAATCCGCAAATTGCTGGTTATGTCTTTAAGGCTATATTTACCAAAAACTCTTTTTAAAAAATTGGAGGTGAGAAGACATGTCAGAGGTTTTAAATCAAGTTGAAGTTAAAGAGTTTGATGTCAAAAGCATAAGAGCACCACGTGGTAATGTTTTAACATGTAAGGGTTGGGCTCAAGAAGCAGCATTGAGAATGTTGATGAATAATCTTGATTCGGAGGTCGCTGAAAAGCCTGAGGAGTTAATTGTTTATGGTGGAACTGGAAAAGCAGCGAGGAATTGGGAGTGTTTTCATGCGATTGTGAAAAGTTTAAAAGAGCTTGAAAATGATGAAACTCTTTTAATTCAATCGGGTAAGCCTGTTGCGATTTTCAAAACTCACGAGTTCGCACCACGAGTGTTAATTTCTAATGCTATGCTTGTTCCAGCATGGGCAACATGGGATGAATTTAGGCGGCTTGAAGCGCTCGGTCTTACAATGTATGGTCAGATGACCGCGGGAAGCTGGATTTATATTGGGACGCAGGGAATTTTGCAAGGAACCTATGAAACATTTGCAGCCTGCGCAGATAAGTATTTCGGTGGAACTCTTGCTGGAAGATTTTTGCTAACTTCTGGACTTGGTGGAATGGGCGGAGCACAACCGCTTGCAGCTACAATGAATGGTGCAGCTTTCCTCGGAGTTGAAGTTGATAGAAAAAGAATTGAAAGGAGACTTCAAACCGGATACCTTGATATGATGACAGATAACCTTGATGAAGCATTGGAAATTGTTCTTAAAGCGAAAGAGAAGAAAGAAGCAGTTTCTGTTGGTTTAGTTGGAAATGCTGCTGATGTTTTACCAGAGATTTTGAAAAGAGGAATAATACCTGATGTTGTAACTGATCAAACTTCAGCACATGATACATTGAATGGTTATGTTCCAAACGGTATTTCATATGAAGAGGCACTTGAGTTAAGAAAGAAAGATCCACAAAAATATATTCAAATGGCGAAACGATCAATAGTTGAGCATGTAAAAGCGATGCTTGAATTTAAGAGAAAAGGAGCGATTGTATTTGATTATGGAAATAACATCAGAGGTGAAGCATATTCAAATGGTGTTAAAGATGCTTTTGAAATTCCGGGTTTTGTCCATGAATTTATTCGTCCATTGTTCTGTGAAGGCAAGGGACCATTTAGGTGGGTTGCTTTAAGCGGTGATCCAGAGGATATTTACGCAACAGATGAAGCTGTGTTAAAAACATTCCCAGAGAATAAATCGCTCGTCAGATGGATTCAAAAAGCGCAAAAACATGTTAAGTTTCAGGGTTTGCCTGCAAGAATTTGCTGGCTTGGATATGGAGAAAGGGCGAAAATGGGTAAGATTTTTAACGAAATGGTAAGAACAGGCGAAGTTAAGGCGCCAATTGTAATAGGTCGCGATCACCTTGATACAGGTTCTGTTGCTTCTCCAAACCGTGAAACTGAGAAAATGAAAGATGGAAGTGATGCAATTGCTGACTGGCCAATTTTGAACGCTCTTTTGAATGCAGTCGCTGGAGCAAGCTGGGTAGCAGTTCATCATGGTGGTGGTGTTGGAATTGGACTTTCAATCCATGCCGGCATGGTTGTCGTTGCTGATGGAACGAAAGAAATGGAACTGCGACTTGAGAGAGTGTTAACAACTGATCCAGGACTTGGAATTGTACGACATGCTGATGCAGGTTACGAGAAGGCAATTGAAGTTGCAAGAAAATATGGTATAAAAATACCAATGTTAAAGTAAAAAATAGAGCACCCATCTTACTGGGTGCTCTTTTTATTCGTTTCTTTTCACCTTTTCCCAAATCTCATCCATTTCCTCAAGTGTCGTTGAATATATATCTTTGCCTCGCGATTTCAATTCTCGTTCAATGGATTGAAATCTGCGCGTAAATTTTTCAATTGCCCTGTTTAATGCGCTTTCGGGATTTATCTTCAGAAATCTTGAGTAATTTACGATTGCGAAAAGTAGATCGCCAAATTCTTCTTCTATTTTGTTTTGTTCGTTCGTTTGAATTGTTCTTTTTAATTCTTTGATTTCCTCCTCGACTTTTTTCCAAACATCATCTGGATGTTTCCAATCAAAGCCGACGCTTGATGCCTTTTCTTGAACGCGATATGCTTTTATAAGTGCAGGCAGTGATTTTGGAATACCCGAGATCACCGAATCGCGGTTGTTTTCTGATTGTTTTAATTTTTCCCAGTTATGCTTAACCTCTTTTGAATTATCAACTTTTAGATCGCCGAAAACATGGGGATGTCGGTAAACCAATTTTTCCTTTATCAAGGATATAACATCATCAAGTGTAAATTTCCCACCTTCTTCAGCCATTATTGAGTGCATTACCACATGAAGGAGCAAATCCCCGAGTTCCCTTTTTAGTTCTTCAAAATCATCATTATCTATAGCTTCAACAGTTTCGTAAGCTTCTTCAATCAGATTATGCCTTATTGATTTATGGGTTTGCTCTCTATCCCATGGACATTCTTTTCTCAACTTGCGCACGACCTCAACGAGTTCAATAAACAATTCACTGGTTCGGTTCATTGTTTTGTTCCTTTTTTTCATTTGATTTCCCATTCATTGCGTTATATCTATCGTATGCTTCAATTATATCTTTGACAAGGCGATGTCTTACAACATCATTTTTGTCAAGATATACAAAAGCTATACCTTCAATTCCTTTTAAGATTTCTTGGATTTCAACAAGTCCAGATGTAGTTCTTGAAGGTAGATCAATTTGAGTTATATCACCAGTTATTATTGCTTTTGAATTAACACCAAGTCGTGTAAGGAACATCTTCATTTGCAGACTTGTTGCGTTTTGTGCCTCGTCAAGTATTACAAAAGCGTTGCTTAATGTTCTACCGCGCATATAAGCAAGAGGAATTATTTCGATAATTCTTTTATCAAAATATGATTTTAATTTATCAGCTGGTAGCATATCATCAAGGGCATCATATAGGGGTCTAAGATATGGATCTATTTTTTCCCTTAAATCTCCAGGTAAAAATCCGAGATTTTCCCCAGCTTCAACCGCAGGTCTGCATAAGACAATTTTGCTTACTTCGTGATTTTTCAAGCTTGCCACTGCCATTGCAACTGCAAGATATGTTTTTCCAGTCCCTGCTGGTCCAATTACAAAAACAATATCGTTTTTCTTAACCTGACGATAATATTCAAGTTGTCCTGGGGTTTTAGCTTTTATCGGTCCGTTTTTTGTAAAAAGGATGATTGAATCAAATTCATCGTCAATATGTTTTCTACGTCTGTGTGTGGTTGATAGATCTTCGCTATCAAGATTTACAAGATCAATTACTATGTTAACATCATTTTCGGTGAGATGTCCATTTTTATTAAGTATAAAAATAAGTTCCTTAAAAACACGCTCAATTTTCTCAACTTCGCTCTTTTCACCTTTAAGTATGATGTTATCCCCGCGGACGGTTATACCAGCATCAAATTTTTTTTCGATCAGATGAAGATAAGTATCGTTATAGCCTAGAAGGGCGAGGGTATTAACTCCAGTTAACTTAATTTTTCGCTCAACCATAATTTTGTGTTTTTCGCGCCTCCGAATTTATTTTGTTTCTCTAAAAAATTAAATCAAAAGAGATTAAAATAGTTCCAAAAAGAAAAAACCCCTGATGCTGTCAAATAAGACAGCTCAGGGGTTGTAATTTAGAAAATTCAAAGAGAAGAATTCTCACATTCCACCACCTGCTGCTTGCTGTTTTTCGGCTTTCCTGCGGTAGTAAGCGTTTGCAGCTCGCTTCTCTTCTTTTGTTAATTCAGATTTAGTTGGGATCTTTAAAACCCATCCCGGATAAATTATGTCAGGATCTTTTATCTTATCTCTGTTTGCAACATATATCTTTGGCCACAAAAATGGATTATCATAGATGGTTGGTTTCTTGGCGATGTTCCAAAGGCAATCGCGATCCTTTTTCCAAGTTCCAACAGTGTATGTGGCCTCTTTTACAACAGTTTCAGCGACAATTACTTTCCCTTCTCTTGTCTTTACAAGAGCCTTGACTGTTGTGTTGAGATTATTTACCTGGGCTTCAAATCCCATAACCTTATCATAGAATTCCGAGAGAGCCACTCTTTTATCTGATTTGAGGGCTTGATAATCATTATAAAGTTTTTCAACTTCATCTCTTCTTTCGTAAAGCTGTTCATTTGAAAGTCGGGATAGTTCATTTAATCTTCTCTCAAAGTCAGCGACTCTTCGACGGTATTCATTAACTCCTTCTGGAGTTGTTCCAACAAGAGCGTAAATTTCATCCTGCGTTCTTTTTATTTGTGCATCTTTTTCAGCAGATTGTCTTTTCAGAGCGTCAATTTCTTTATTCAACGCATCAAGTTTTGCTCTCAATTCGTCTCTTTTTGCTGTCCAAATTGCCATCTCCCTTTGCCAATCCTCGTATCTCATTCTCTCTTGCGCTAAACCAGATATTGTGAAAACAACTAATAGTAAGAATGTTAATAGGTTTCTTGTCATCTTGCCACCCCGTTTTTTGTTTTTTGTTAAAACTTATTCTTTACCTTATCTGCTGAAGACGCTGTTGAACTTTTTCCTTTTCTGCTTGCAATTCTTTCAGTTGCTGATCTTTCTGTGAAATTTCTTTCTGCAAGGCTGCTTTTTCCTGTTCCTTCGCTCTGATTTCTTTTTCAAGTTGTTCAGTTTCCGCCTTGAGATTATTCAACTGTTGGATTTCTTCTTCCTTCGCATATCTTGTGCAGCCAACAACAAAAAAGACAAATAAAGACATTAACAAAATTGAAGCAAGTTTTCTTTTCATTGATTTACTCCTTATTTATTTTTAAAGTCAATCGTAATATAATAAAAATTGAATTATTTGTCAAGCATAGAAAAAAACTGTGTGAAAACTTTGGTAAAATTTGCTTCATGAAATTTTGAAATTTTTGTGTTTAAGTTTATCTTGAACTTGGCAAAATAATTGTGCTCTGCATATGTTCACAGGAATAGTTGAAGAAATAGGGAAGATCAAGACAATAATTAGAAAGGGAAAAGCGAGAATTTTCACAATAGCGTCAAAAAAATTATTAAGCGAGATAAAAATCGGTGATAGTGTTGCTGTTAACGGAGTTTGCCTGACTGTTTTTGATAAATCAAACCAGCATTTCAAGGTTGAAGCCGTTGAAGAAACTATTAAAAAAACAAACCTTGGAAATTTAAAATCTGGGGATTTTGTTAATTTAGAACTTTCACTTAAACTTGGTGAACGCCTTGGCGGTCATATTGTCCTTGGTCATGTTGACACGACCGGGATAGTTAAAAGCGTAAAGAAACTTGAAAACAGTTGGATTTTTGAGATAGAATTTCCAAAAGGATTTGAGAAATATGTCATACCTAAAGGATCAATCGCTGTTGAAGGTATTAGTTTAACAATAGTGGAGGTTGATCAAAATAGATTTACTGTTTCAATCATCCCTTACACTTGGGAGAATACGAATCTTAGGTTTAAAAGAGTGGGTGATGCAGTAAATCTTGAATTTGATTTTTTTGGAAAATATGTTGAAAATTTCTTAAAACACTGGAGGAGATAGCAATGGCAAGAAGAATAAAATACTGGATAGAGGATAACGGGAAAAATTTTATAACAGATGAAGAGTGGGATGAGATAATGAAATTGCAAAGATGGTATAACTCTGAATTTGTATGGACAGCTGGAAAGATAAATTTTAAAAGGTTTGCAATTTTCCCGAATTGGGAAAGCGTTGAGTTGATGATGTGGGCAGGGGAAGAAGAACCTGTTAAGAACATAATTGCTAAAAGGTTTGAATCGCTTTTGTCATTGGGTATGAGTGAAGTTGAGGCGCTTGAAAAATTGGAAAAAGAAGGTCTGATAGTACTAAAGCGTGGAGGATACATTGATAATTCTATAGCAAGTGGGATAACCAGAATTGGAGGTAATGAATTCAATGCTTATCTTTTGTGCGAATTTATTCTCAAAGCGTCGCTCATCGCAACTGGATCTGAAATAACCATTTACGATGAAGGCGAGTTTGTAAAGAGTGGTCTCGTGAAAATTAAAGCTGGTGAAGTTTATGTTTACAAGACGGATAGAATTTCTGAAGAGAAATGGGGTGAGATGAGAAGACATAAAAGGGTTTTTTCAATTGTTGATCCATCAAAATATACAAATTATCCAC
Source organism: Candidatus Kryptonium sp. (assembly GCA_039630395.1). Taxonomy (GTDB): domain Bacteria; phylum Bacteroidota; class Ignavibacteria; order Kryptoniales; family Kryptoniaceae; genus Kryptonium. The sequence goes on from JBCNVC010000008.1 coordinate 36,686, forward strand.
GCCTTAAAAATGTTATTCCAAATTACAACTCACTTAACAGTAAAGATAAACTTACAATTCTTCATGATTGGAATTGGCTTGGCTATGGTGATCCCTATGACTTTGAAGGTGATGATTTTGTTGGTTATGACTTGAACAAAAAAGCGAGAGCTATAATTTTTCTAAAAGAAAACAAATAAATGGATGATCATGAAGAAACTTTTCATTTTCTTATTTGTCCTTAACATTGCGGTCGCTCATGATTATTGGCTTAAACCTCAAAAATTTATTTTATCAAAAGATGATACCTTGACGGTTCACCTTTATGTTGGAGATAAACTTAACATTGAATTTGAGCGCGAATTTCAAAACCAAATGACGGAAAGATTTGAAATTATAACAAGTGACACATTTATTAACCTTTTACCAAGGTTGAGCGATAAAATTGTTCCAGTTTTGAAAGGAAAGTTTAACCTTAGCGGGCTTGCGTTAATAGCAATGGATAGAGGTTGGGCTTACATTGATTTAAGTAGGAAAGACTTTGAGGAATATCTTAAACATGAAGGTATAGATGATATAAAACTTTCTTCGGCTGATACGAAGAAAGTTGAACGGGAAAGATATCGCAGATACATTAAATCGCTTATTTCATTTGATGGAAGTGTGGAGGGTGAAGTTTATAAAAAAGTTCTAAATCAACGGCTTGAGATAATTCTTTTAAAAAATCCGTTTTTACTTAAAGTTGGGGATGTGATTGAAGCCAAGGTTTTGTTTGAAGGTAAACCATTAGTTAATAAAACGGTTATGCTTTATAGTTTGTGGAGTGATAAGGTTACCGAGCAGAAGGTGAAAACAGATAAAAATGGAATAGCAAAGTTTCGTATAAAAAATCCTGGATTTCATCTCGTTCGGCTTGTTTATTTACGCAAATGTGAAAATTGTGATAATTTAGATTGGGAAAGTTTCTGGGCGTCATTTAGCTTTGAAATCGGGAAAACTAAATGAGATTTTAAAATTTTAATTTGACTTTTTATTCGGACTTCACTTTTACCTCTGAGTTAAACCTTTACCTTTGGCTTTCCCAAATCTAAATACAAAAACTGGGCTTGAATTTTTCTAACCTATCTAAATTGATTTTTTGAGTTTAAAAGGTTAAATTTTGTTTCGGAGATTTTGAAATTCAGAGGATAAAAATTTGGTATTTTTCAAAAAAAGCGATAATGCTAACAAAGTGAGCGACTCAGTTTCATCATCAAGGGCTGAAGTTAGAAGTTTTCATGACAGGAAAATTCAAGAGGAGTTGAAAAGAAGCGGAGAAATTCCTCAGCATATCGCAATAATAATGGACGGAAATGGAAGATGGGCAAAGAAAAGAGGTCTTCCGAGAGTTGCAGGGCATAGAGAAGGCGTTAAATCTGTCCGCGATGTCGTTGAAGCATGTGCTCAACTTGGAGTAAAATATCTAACCTTGTTTGCTTTCTCTACGGAGAACTGGAAAAGACCTAAATATGAAATTGATACTTTAATGAAACTCCTGATCAAAACGCTGAGAACTGAAACAGATAAACTTCACAAAAATGACATCAAGCTTAATGCGATAGGAGATATTGAAAGCTTACCTCTTGAGGTTCAGCAGGAACTTAAAGAAGCCATTGAAAAAACGAAAAATAATAAAAGAATGGTCTTAAATCTTGCAATAAGCTATAGTGGTAGATGGGAAATTATTGAAGCAGTGAAAAGCATTGCAAAAGATGTCAAATCTGGAAAGGTAAAAATTAGTGAGATTGATGATAAACTTTTTTCAAGCTATCTCAAAACCGCTGGAATGCCTGAACCTGATTTGCTTATAAGGACAAGCGGTGAATATAGAATAAGCAACTTTCTTCTTTGGCAAATTGCGTATACTGAGATTTATATTTGTGATTGTCTCTGGCCTGATTTCAGAAGAAAACACTTGTATGAAGCAATTAGAGATTATCAAAGAAGAGAACGAAGATTTGGCATGACGAGCGAGCAAATAAAAAAGAAAAGCTTTAATGGCAATGCGTAGTTTGATGTTTTACATTTTAATGTTTGTGGTTTTTACATTTGGTTCATTTTCTCAGCAGCAGGAAGTTTATAAAATTCTCGGTATTTCGGTTGAGGGGAATACTGTCGTTCAGCCTTCCGCAGTAATCCTTAATTCCGGTTTAAAAGTTGGAGACGAGATCGTTTTCACAAGAATCGGAGATATGCTTATTCCCGGCGATAAAATAAGGAACGCTATCAAACAGTTATGGGCTTTGAAAATTTTCAAGAAAGTTAATATAGAGATTGAAAATCAAGTTGGAAACGGGGTTTATCTTTTAATTCGTGTTGAGGAATATCCGCGTCTTGATGATATAATAATTCAGGGGAACAAAGCGATTTCCGCAAAAGATATAAAAAACAAGATAAATCTTGTCAGAGGGCAGGTAATTGCTGAAAATAGATTAGCATCAGTAGCGAATGAGATAAAAAAGATATACCAGGAAAAGGGGTATTTCTTGGCGGATGTTAAATTTGATATCATTCCAACTAAAGATGGAAGAGCAAATTTAAAAGTTAGCATAAATGAGGGGAAAAAGATCTCAATTAGAAAGATAACTTTTGAAGGAAATGTAAAGGTCAAAGATGGTGATTTGAAAGGGGCAATGAAGGAAACTAAAGAGAAAAGATGGTGGATGTTTTGGCGGACCGCAAAGTTTGATCGGAAGAAATATGATGAGGACAAGAAGAAAATAATTGAGTTTTATCGTAAAAAGGGATTTAAAGACGCAACTATTTTGGATGATTCAGTTTATGTTGACGAGAAAAGGGAGAATCTTTATATCAAGATAAAACTTTTTGAGGGACCACAATATAAAATTAGAAACATCACTTGGGAGGGGAACACAGTTTTTGAGGATAAAATCCTCAGCGAGCGTTTGGATTTCAAAAAAGGAGATATCTATAATCGCGAGAAATTTGAAAGAAATTTATATGGAAATGAACAACAAACTGATGTGGCGTCGCTTTATCTTGATAATGGATATCTGACAATGAATATGCAACCGGAGGAAGTAAAAGTTGGTGAAGATACACTTGATATAGTGATTCATGTTTTTGAGGGGAAACAGTTTAGAATAAGAAGAGTTGATATAAAAGGAAATACCAAGACGAAGGATAAAGTAATAAGGCGAGAGCTTTACACAGTTCCTGGGAAGTTTTTCAGCCGAAGTGATATTATAAGAAGTATAAGAAATCTTGCTGTTTTAAATTATTTTAACCAAGAAAAGCTCAAACCAGATTATAAGATGGTCAGCGACTCAACCGTGGATTTGACCTATGAGGTTGAGGAGAAATCAAGTGACACATTCAATGCTTCGGTTGGATATAGCAGTTTTGGTTTGATCGGCAGCATTGGTGTGACTTTTAACAATTTCTCAATCACTGAACCTTGGCGCGGTGGAGATGGGCAAATGTTAAATTTGGAATGGGTTTTTGGAAGATATGATTATAGGACATTTAGCTTAAGTTTTAGAGAACCTTGGTTTAAGGACACACCAACATCAATCGGCTTCAACATATTTGATACAAGATATGGTTTCGGTTATGATTTGAGACAAACCGGTGGTTCTATAAGTTTAGGTAGGAGGTTGAGGTGGCCTGATGATTATTTTAGAATCGATTACATTTTTAGATTTCAAATTTATAATGTTTCAGGGACAAGCGGATATTATAGGGAAGGTAAGCATAGTCAATTTAGCTTAACTCAGGTTATATCCAGAAATAGTATTGATAATCCGATTTTCCCAAGCATTGGCTCGGATGTTTCACTATCGCTTGAGATATCAGGTGGTCCTGTTTTGCCTGGAACGACGGATTACTTTAAAGTTACATTAAGTTCCGAATGGTTTAGCAGGATTTTCAATTGGGAAAAGCTTGTTTTGTATAATTCTTTTGACTGGGGTTATGTTGATGGGTTTAGGCGTGATTCGTTTATTCCACCAATTGAGATGTTTTCAATGGGTGGGACAGGGCTTGGATACATTGCAGTCACTCCACTTCGTGGCTATAATGATGTATCCATTGGAGTTACCGCTTATAATGTCCCGCAGGGAAAAATCATGATGAAATACACAAGCGAGCTTCGTTTTGGTGTGACGATGAATCCGATGCCTATATATTTGCTTTTGTTTGCTGAAGCTGGAAACGCATGGGCGAAGACAAGGCAAGTAAGTTTATTTAACTTGTATCGTTCCGCTGGTTTTGGTGTGCGACTTCATATGCAACCGATTGGTTTGATTGGATTTGATTATGGATATGGATTTGATGATGTAGAACCAAAAGATGGGAGACCAGATGGATGGCACTTCCATTTCCAGTTTGGAAGAGGTTTTTAATTTAAAAAACCAAATAGGGAGAACTTGTGATGACAAGAAACATCGTTCTAATTCTAACAATTTTATTTTTTGCTGTATCTTTACATTCACAGCAAGCAACGATAAGAATTGGTTATGTTGATTCGCAAGTAATCTTGCAGCAATTGCCGGAAGCGCAAAAAGTTCAAAAGGAACTTGATAACCTCTTGCAGAAATATCAAACTGAATACGATCAGATGGTGAAAACTTACCAAAGCAAAGTAGAAGAATATCAAAAGAAAGAAGCGATGTTGAATCCGCAAGCGAAGGAGCAAATGCAGAGAGAAATTTTAGAACTTGAGCAGAAAATTTTTGAATACAGAAATCAAAAGCTTGGACCTCAGGGAGAATTTGAACAAGAGAGGGAAAAGAGATTGAAACCTTTGAGGGACAAAATAATTGATGCAATTGAGGAGGTTGCTCGTGAGGAAAAATTAAATTTTGTGTTTGACAAGGCTGGCGATGTTATTCTTTTATATGCCGATAAGCAGTTTGATGTCACATTTAAAGTACTTGATAAATTAACAAGAGGGGTAAAATCTAAATGAGAATTTTTTTAAGTGTCGTCTTCGCTTTTTTTGTTTCTGTTGGATTTTTGTTTTCGCAGGTTAAGATAGGTTATGTTGATTCAGAGACCATAATGAGACAACTTCCCGAGGCACAAGAGGCACAGCGAAAAATCGACGCTCTCGTTCAACAATGGCAAATAGAATTGCAGAGAATGCGCGATGAATGGAAAGCAAAATATGATGAGTATGAGCGACGAAAACTTATTTTAACTGATGAAGCAAGAGCTCAGATGGAAAAGGATCTAACTGAGCTTGATAAAAGGATAGCGGAGTTTCAAGTGCAAAAGTTTGGTCCAGAGGGTGAACTTTACCGCAAGCAAGATGAATTTGTAAAGCCAATTCAGAATAAAATTTTTAATGCGATAAAAGAAGTTGCAATTGAAGAAGGGTACGATTTTGTATTTGACAAAAGCGGAGAGATTCTATTGCTTTATGCAAATGAGAAATATGACTTAACTCAAAAGGTACTTAACAAACTTCTTAAAGTAAGGTAGAAACTTAATGAAACTTTCTGAGATAGCGAACATACTTAATTGCACGATTTTGGGTGATCCCGATGTTGAGATAAATAAAGTTTCCGAAATACATAGCGCGAAAAAAGGTGATATAACTTTCATAGCGAATCCGAAATATGAAAAGTTTTTTGATACGACGAACGCATCCGCTGTAATTGTTGGAAGAAACTTCACGAAGAGAAGAGATGATGTTGCGTTATTGATCGTTGATGATCCTTATTTTGCTTTTGTAAAGGTTTTAAAAATTTTAAATCCAGCGGTGGATCTTTTGCCGCCAGGAATCCATCCAACCGCTGTGGTTGCTGAAAGTGCTATTCTTGGAGAAAATGTTCGGATCGGTGCTAACGCAGTTATCGGTGAAAGGGTTAAAATTGGAAATAATTCTGTGATAATGTCTTGCGTCGTAATCGGAAATGATGTTGAAATAGGGGACGATGTTTTGATTTATCCAAATGTAACGATTTATCACAAATGTAAAATTGGAAACAGAGTTATAATACACTCTGGCACGGTAATAGGTAGTGATGGATTTGGTTTCGTTCCAAGACCGGATGGGACATATGAAAAGATACCTCAAATTGGGATTGTGGTAATTGAAGATGATGTTGAAATAGGCTCAAATTGTTCAATTGATAGAGCGACTCTTGGAGAGACGGTTATCAAGCGTGGAGCAAAGTTAGATAACTTGATACAAATTGCTCATAATGTAGTAGTTGGTGAAAATACGGTAATAGCAGCGCAAACTGGTATAGCTGGAAGTACAAAAATAGGTAAAAACTGTGTTCTCGCAGGTCAGGTTGGAATTGTTGGACATATTGAAATTGCTGATAGAACGACGATAGCAGCTCAATCAGGTGTTTCAAAATCAATCACTGAGCCGGGAAAAGTTTATTTCGGTTATCCTGCAAGAGAACATTCTCTTGCGTTGAGAATAGAGGGAGCAATAAGACAGCTTCCAGAGTTGATAAAAGAATTTCGGGAGTTGAAAGCAAGAGTTGAAAAATTCTTTTCAGGTGAGTGAGTTGCTAAGAAGGCGAGGAGTGATGTTGTTGAAATTTCTGATGAAAAAATTATTGAGAAAATTGAGTTGGGAAGCTTAAAATTTTGTTAAAAAGACTTTGAAAGTAGATTATATTATCGTGATGGAGTTTTGTTTTTGAGATTTGATATTTACAATTTTTAAGGGAGTTTACTTGTGTTTTTCAAGTAAAGAAAACTAACGGAGGAATTTTGACAATGCTTGTTCAACAGCAAACGATAAAAAGAGCGATATCGTTATCAGGAGTTGGTTTACACACAGGGCAATGGTGCACGATAACTTTTAAACCTGCACCACCAAATTATGGCATTAGATTTAAAAGAGTTGATCTCGGAGGCGCGCCAGAAATTCCCGCGCTCGTTGAGTATGTTGTTGATGTCAGTCGTGGAACTACTCTTGGAATTGGTGATGTTAGAGTCCATACCGTTGAGCATGTGCTTGCTGCGATTGCCGGGCTTCAGATTGATAATATCTTGATTGAGCTTGATTCAATTGAACCGCCAGTTGGGGATGGGAGCGCAAAACCTTTCGTTGATGCTTTGCTTGAAGCGGGAATTGAAAAACAGGATGAGCCAAAGGATTATTTGATAATAGATCAAGCAATTCTTTATTCAGATGAAAGCAAGGGAGTTGATATCGCAGCTTTGCCTCTTGATGATTTTAGGATTACGATAATGATTGACTACAAAAATCCAGCTCTTGGGAGTCAGCACACTGGATTGTTTTCGCTTGAAAAGGAATTTATAACTGAATTTGCCCCGGCGCGGACATTTTGCTTTCTACATGAAGTTGAGTCGCTTTATGAGATGGGCTTGATACGAGGTGGAAATCTTGATAATGCAATAGTTATAGTTGATCGTGATCTGTCAAAGGATGAAATAGAAAGGCTGAGCAAAAAGTTTGGTTTAAACGAGGTTGTTTTTCTTGGAAGCAATGGTATTTTGAACAATAAACCTTTAAGATTTAAAAACGAGCCGGCGAGGCATAAGCTTCTTGATCTTTTGGGCGATCTTGCTCTTGTTGGGGCTCCAATGAAGGCACAAATTCTTGCTGCAAGACCAGGACATGCAAGCAACATTGAGTTTGTGAAAAAGATAAGAAAACTCTATTTGCAGAAAAAGCTTGTAAAAAGATACCAGTTTGAGAAGAAGGAGGGAATCGTTTTTGACATCAATGCAATTCAAAGGATTTTGCCGCATCGTTATCCTTTCCTTTTAGTTGATAAAATTGTTGACTTCAAAATGGAAGAGAAAATAGTCGGTGTTAAAAATGTAACTGGTAATGAATTTTTCTTCCAGGGTCATTTCCCCGGTCATCCTATAATGCCTGGTGTTTTGATAATTGAAGGTATGGCTCAAACTGGCGGTATTTTGCTTTTAAATGGAGAAGAAAACATGGATAACAAATATGTTTATTTCATGGCTATAAAAAATGCGAAGTTTAGAAAACCTGTTTTCCCTGGCGATACACTTATTTTTGAAGTTGAGATGGTTGATCGGAGGACAAAATATTGCACTATGCGTGGCAAAGCTTATGTTGATGGGAAGCTTGTTGCCGAGGCGGAGATGATGGCAGCAATAGTTACAAAATCAGAGTTAACATCCGTTGAACAAACTTCGGAAAAGGAGGCATGAGCACCTTTATTGATCCGCGGGCTGTCGTTAGCCCAAACGCACAAATCGGGGACAATGTCAAAATAGGACCCTTTACGGTAATTGAGGATAATGTTATAATAGGAGACGGGACTATCATAGGCTCAAATGTATTCATAGGATACGGCACAAGAATTGGCAAAAATTGTAAAATTTTTCATGGGGCTTCTGTCGGCTCAATACCGCAAGATCTAAAATTTAAAGATGAAGAAACCACGCTTGAAATTGGCGATAACACAGTGATTCGCGAATTTTGCACATTAAACAGAGGGACAGCTCATTCGGGGAAAACCGTTATCGGGAGCAACTGCTTTATCATGGCTTATGTTCATATTGCACATGATTGTGTGATTGGAAACAATGTGATAATGGCGAATGCGGTAAACCTTGCTGGACATGTCGTTGTTGAAGATTATGTTGTAATTGGTGGGCTCGTTCCAGTTCATCAGTTTGTCAGAATTGGACAACATTCAATTGTTGGTGGTGGATGGCGTGTTCCTAAGGATGTTCCACCATATATAATGGCTGCTCGCGAGCCGTTGAGATTTGAAGGACTTAACATCGTCGGCTTGAGAAGGCGAAACTTCCCAAAAGATGTGATCCAAAAAATTGAGTATGCTTACAGGATAATATACCAATCAAATCTGAATGTTTCGCAAGCTTTAAAAAAATTAAAAGAGGAAACCGACCTAATACCTGAGGTTCAAAACATAATTAACTTTATTGAAAAAAGTCAGCGCGGGATAATCAGAGGTCCTTATGATGAATAGCAAATGGATTTTTTTGAACACCGGCTTCAATGACGGCGAATTTAATATGAAATTTGATGAAAATCTCGCCCGTCTTTTCGCCGAGGGTAAGATTAAACCGGTGTTAAGAGTTTATGGATGGAGACCATATACAATTTCAATAGGTTATAATCAAGATGAAAGGGTTTTTGATTTTGATAAAATAAGAAGTTCTGGGATAGGTTTCGTTAGAAGACCAACTGGTGGAAGAGCAATACTTCATTCTGAGGAGCTTACATACTCGGTCGTGATGAATTCCGAAGGTAAAAATGTGCTTGAGATCTACAATATGTTAAGCAAGGCGATCGCAAGGGGTTTAAGCTTGCTCGGGGTTGAATTTGAACTTGAAGAATCCCAGCCTGATTTTAAGAAACTTTATAGGCAGTTTAATTCGATTCCATGCTTCGCAAGCTCAGCTAAATATGAAATTCACTACAAAGGGAAAAAAGTTGTCGGAAGCGCGCAAAGAAGATACGGTGATGTCGTCCTGCAACATGGTTCAATTTTAATTGGAGAGTTTCACAAAAAATTGCCGGAATTTTTAAAGGTTGATTCCCAAGATTTGATTGAGCAGTTGAAAGATGAAATTGAAAATAAAACAATATCTTTAAATGAAATTTTCGGTCGCCAGGTGGAATTTAATGAAGTTGCTGATGTTTTAAAGCGAGGCTTTGAAATGGAACTTGGAATTGAGTTTGAAGAAATTTCGCAAACAAAATTTCAAGAAATGGTTTCATGAGTTTGAAGAAGGTCACGACCAAAACTTTGCTCGAGATGAAAAAACGGGGGGAGAAGATCGCTATGTTGACCGCTTACGATTTTTTGATAGCTAAATTGCTTGATGAATCTGGAATTGATGTTATCCTCGTTGGTGATTCACTTGGAAATGTTTTCCAAGGACATGAAACAACTTTACCAGTTAAGGTTGATGATATGATCTATCACGCAAAAGCTGTATGCAGAGGTGTTAAGAGAGCTATGGTCGTGGTTGATATGCCGTTTTTATCATATCAAGTAAGCATTGAAGAAGCGGTCCGGAATTGCGGAAGAGTTTTGAAGGAAACATGTGCTGAAGGTGTAAAACTTGAGGGTGGTAGTGAGATCGCAGATATTGTTTACAAATTGACTTCAATTGGGATTCCTGTCATGGGACATCTTGGTTTAACTCCACAGAGCATACATAAGTTCGGAAGTTATGATGTGCGCGGTGTTGATGAAAAAGAAGCAGAAAAAATTTTAAACGACGCAAGATCCCTTGAATCGGCAGGCGTATTTTCAATTGTCCTTGAAAAAATACCAGCAGATCTTGCCAAAAAAGTTACTGAGTTGGTTTCTGTCCCGACGATTGGAATTGGAGCAGGTCCGTTTTGTGATGGACAAGTTCTCGTCGTTTATGATATGCTTGGCTTGTTTGAGGAGTTTAAGCCAAAGTTTGTAAGAAGATATGCTGAAATTGCGAAAATAATAAGAGAGGCTTTTGAGAATTATATATCAGATGTTAAAGCTGGTAAATTCCCAAGCGAAAGCGAGTCTTATTAATTTAGGAACTTAATTCATTTTCATTGTGTTGTGGATTTTGGATTTGTTTTAAATTTTAAATACTCAAAGCGGTGAAAAACGCACTGCACATATTGACATTAATAAATTTTATCTTCGGGACATTTCAATTCACAAGCGTTGTCTCATTTTGTAGAATGTCAAGCCAAGTTCAAACTCAAATTTCTTGTTTATGCTCAGTGAATTTTGACGGCAGTTATGAATCAATCTCTCAAGATAGGGCTATTTGTTGTTATGTGAAGAAATTTGAAAAGATCAGCGTTCAAGATTTTTCCAATCTCAAAGATGAAATTTCAAAATTAATTTCATTTAAAGCGGGTTTAAAAAACGAAACAATTTCACTCACCAATTTTTTCACTCCGACAATTTTCAAATTTTATTTTATTTCTCCACCCAAAATTGACATTCCTATATTAAACTCTTCTCTTCTTATCTGAAACTTTCCGACCCTGTCCTACAAAATAGGTTTACCGGCGTCTTAACTTTTCCCAGTTTAGATTCCAAAGGTGCGATTTAAAAATCCGTTAAAACAAGTTTACAAAATAAAGAGTTTTTAGAGATATGAGATTCATTCAAAGCTTAATTGTGTTGTATTTATTCTCAATTTCCGTTTTTGCCCAAAATCTTGATGACTACATAGAAATTGCACTGGAAAATAACGCAGATCTTAAAGCTTTGGAATTGCAAGTTGAAGCACTTGAAAAAAGAATAAAACAAGCGGGTGCTTTGTCCGATCCCATGTTGATGTTTGGGGTTGTAAACCTTCCTACGAGTTTAAGTTTTACACAAGATATGATGACAATGAAGGAATTTGGATTTTCTCAAATGCTTATGTATCCAGAGAAATATTCTTTAATGCGGGAAATGGCGCAGAAAGATTATGAGATTGCTAAGGAAATTTATCAATCAAAGAAACTTGAACTTATTGCGAGTGTTAAAATGCTTTACTTTGAGATTTATTACATGACGAAAGCAATTGAGATCACAAATAAGTCAATAGATTTACTCAAAGATTTTGTTAAAATAGCATCAACGAGATTTGCAACGGGGCAAGGGATTCAGCAAGATGTTTTGAAGGCGCAGGTTGAGCTCTCAAAGATGATGGGCGAATTGATAAATATGGAAGCAGAAAGGAAAAGTATGATAGTTAAATTCAACGCTTTACTTTACAGAAAGCCGACGGATTCAGTTGCTGTTCCAAGTGAGCTTGAAATTGTCAAGTTTAATAAAAGTTATAACGAGCTGGAAAATCTTGCCTTTGAAAACAATCCGATGATAATTGCGATGAAAAAGATGATTGAAAAGGATAAGTTTATGAACCAGCTTGCGAAGATGGAGTTGATACCTGATTTTGAAATTAAATTTTCTTACGGACAGCGTTCGTTCGTTGATCAATTTGGGATGAGGGCGCATGATATGTTAAGTTTTTCAATAGAAATTAACCTACCTGTTTATTTCTGGCAGAAACAAAATTTGAAAATTCAAGAAACAGCAATAGTTGCTTCTCAGTCGGAGGCGAGGCTTGCGGTGATGAAAAATGAGGTTTCAAGAATGCTTCAAGAAACTATGAACAAGATTGAGAAAAATATGAAATTGGTTGAACTTTATAAAAGTGGCTTAATACCGCAAGCGACGCAAAATTTAAATGTCGGGCTCATAGGCTATCAAGTTGGAAAGATTGATTTCATGACGCTTGTGGATAATTTTATGTCTCTTTACAATTACCAAATTCAATATGAAAAAATTATCGCGGATTGCAACTCGAAGCTTGCAGAACTTGAAATGCTCATCGGCATGAAAATTAGCGAAGATTTTAAAAACTAAAATTTCAAGAACTGCTATGAAATGGAAAATTATCACGGCAATTGTTTTCTCTTCTCTTATTTCACTTTTGGCAGGATATTTTCTCGCGAAGGAAATTATCCCATCGTCGGTTAAAGGTTCTGATGAAAATATAAAGTTTAGTTCGGAGCAAAGGGTTCTTTATTATAGATGTGGGATGCATCCGTGGGTGATTAGCGATAAACCAGGGAAATGTCATATATGTGGAATGGATTTGACGGCGGTTTATGAAGGTGAAGAAAGTGAAGGTGATATAGTAAAAATTGATCCAACCATAGTCCAGAATATCGGTGTAAAGGTTGAACCTGTAAGAAGGATGAACCTCAAAAAGAGCATTAAAACGGTTGGTGTAGTTGATTACGACGAGACGAAGATCGCAGTTATCACAACAAAAGTTTCGGGGTGGATAGAAAAGCTCTATGTTGACTATACGGGTAAATTCGTTCGTAAGGGTGAGCCATTGTTTGAGATCTATAGTCCAGATCTTGTCACAGCACAAGAGGAGTATTTGCAAGCAATAAATTATAAGCAAACTGTTTCACAGAGCAAAGATCAAAATATAATTGAAGGGGCAAATCAACTTGTTGAGAGCGCAAAGAAACGACTTCTTTACTGGGATATCACCGAAGAACAAATAAAAGAAATTGAAAGAAAGCAAGTTCGTAAGACGTTGACAATTTATTCACCTGTTGATGGTGTCGTGATAGAAAAAAACATATTTCTTGGAATTAAAGTCTCGCAGGGAATGAATTTAATGAAGATCGTTGATCTTTCAACTGTTTGGGTTTACGCTGATATTTATGAATATGAGTTGCCTTGGGTAAGAGTCGGTGAGGAAGCAGAAGTTGAAATTCCATACTTGCCAGGTAAAATTTTGAGGGGAAAAATTTCATACATTTATCCTTTCCTTCAAACTGAGACGAGGACCGTAAAGATGCGTCTTGAATTTGAAAATTTGGGATATTTTATCAAACCGGATATGTATGTAAATGTAATTATTAGATCAAATGTCGCGATAAATGCTTTAGCTGTCCCCGAGCAATCAGTGATAAGAACTGGGAAGCGAGATATCGTAGTTTTATCTCTCGGTGAAGGAAAGTTTAAATCAGTTGAAGTTAAACTTGGAGTTCTTGCAGATGGTTATTATCAGGTGCTTGAAGGATTATATGAAGGTCAAAACATCGTTACTTCTTCTCATTTTCTCATAGACTCTGAAAGCAATCTTAGATCTGCGCTTGCGGGGCTATCGCATCAACACAGCTATGAAGAAAATAAACAAAATCAAGAAACCAAAGAGACACAAAAGCAAGATAAGTCAAAGATAAAGCACGAGCATAAAGATGAAAAAGCTGTAAAATCGCAAATTCCCAATAAAGCTGTTGATCCTGTCTGCGGTATGGAAGTAGATCCCAAAGTGGCTCTTTCATACACTTACAAAGGGGAGAAATTTTACTTTTGTATGAAATCGTGCCTTGAAAAGTTCAAAAAGAACCCGGAAAAATACTTGAAGAAGTGATTTTTTAAAAATAAAATTGGAGTTTTTATGATACAGCGAATAATTGAATGGTCTGTAAGTAATCGGTTTTTGGTTATCTTGGTTGTTTTGTTTGCAGTAGTTGCAGGAATTTATTCAATTCAAACAATACCGGTTGATGCCATTCCAGATTTGAGCGATGTTCAGGTAATAATTTACACGCAGTATCCCGGGCAATCACCAGAAATTGTCGAGCAACAGGTTACTTATCCACTTACGACGGCGATGGTTTCAGTTCCAAAATCAAAAGTTGTTCGGGGATATTCATTTTTTGGATATTCGCTCGTATATGTAATTTTTGAAGATGGCACCGATCTTTACTGGGCAAGAAGTCGCGTTCTTGAGTATTTAAACTATGCTATGAATAATTTACCTAAAGGCGTGGTCCCAGCTCTTGGTCCTGATGCAACTGGTGTTGGATGGGTGTTTATGTATGCGCTTGTTTCTGACAAAAGAGATTTAAGTGAACTACGTTCAATTCAAGATTGGTATTTGAGATATGAGCTTACAAGTGTTGACGGCGTCGCTGAAGTTGCAAGTGTCGGTGGATATGTTAAAAATTATCGCATAACAATTGATCCGAATAAACTACTTGCTTATAACATTCCGTTAAGTCAAGTTGAAATGGCTATAAGAAGAAGCAACAACGATGTTGGGGGTGAAGTAATAGAAATGGGAGAAATGGAGTATATGATTCGTGGGCTTGGATATATCAGGACAATTGAGGACATTAAAAAGATTCCCGTTGGAGTAAGCAGTATTCATAAAAAAGTGGTGGAAATGAAAGTGGGGACAGATGAAAATATGTCAACTTCTGAAATGCATACGGAAAAATCAAATATAAGTTCGGATGTTGTTTCTTCATCCGCAGAGATATTTCAAAACAGAATTTTTAAAGGTGGAACGCCAATTTTCCTTGGTGATATAGCAACGATTTCGGTTGAACCGATGATGAGAAGAGGAATTGCTGAGTTGAATGGTGAGGGTGAGGTCGTTGGTGGTATAATTGTGATGCGACATGGTGAAAATGCTCTGAAAGTAATTGAGGGAGTTAAAAAGAAACTTGAAGAGTTGAAATCTGGACTTCCCGAAGATGTTAAAATCATACCTGTTTATGACAGGTCGGAGCTTATAAAGAGATCAATTGCAACTTTGAGAGAGAAACTTATCGAGGAGTCAATAATAGTCGCATTTGTTTGTTTGCTTTTTTTGTTTCATTTCACAAGTGGGCTTGTCGCGATCTTTACACTTCCGACTGCAATTTTAATTTCATTCATTGTGATGAAAATTCAAGGGATAAACGCGAACATTATGTCTCTTGGTGGTATCGCTGTTGCAATTGGAGCGATGGTTGATGCTGCTATAGTTATGATTGAAAACGCACATAAACATCTTGAACAGGACTCTGAGAAAAAAGATCACTGGAAGATAATTCTTGACGCTTCAAAAGAAGTTGGACCATCTTTGTTTTATTCTTTGCTTGTCATTACGGTTTCTTTTCTCCCAGTTTTCGCACTTGAAGCTCAAGAGGGGCGACTTTTTAAACCACTTGCATATACCAAAACATACTCAATGGCAGCAGCGGCAATTCTTTCAATTACGATTGTCCCAATTTTGATGGGTTATTTTATAAGAGGTAAAATTCCTGCTGAAGAAAGAAATCCGATTAATAGATTTTTGATGAAAGTTTATCATCCTGTGTTGAACTTTGCTTTGAAGTTTAAATGGGTTGTCATAGTTGCGGTCGTTTTAATTTTAGCTTTGACCTATATTCCTTTTTCAAAGATTGGATCAGAGTTTATGCCCCCTTTGTGGGAAGGTGATCTTCTTTATATGCCAACGACTCTTCCGGGAATTTCAATCACGAAAGCCAGAGAAATTTTACAACAAACGGATAAAATTATAAAGCAATTTCCGGAAGTTCATCATGTATTTGGTAAGATCGGACGAGCTGAAACGGCAACCGATCCGGCTGGACTTGATATGATAGAAACGACAATTATGTTGAAACCTGAAAGCGAGTGGAGACCTGGGATGACGCCAGAGAAACTTATAAGAGAAATGGATAAGGCGCTTCAAATCCCAGGATTATCAAATGCTTGGACGATGCCAATTAAAACAAGAGTTGATATGCTTTCAACTGGTATCAGAACGCCAGTTGGGATAAAAGTTTCTGGTCCAGATTTAGAAACTTTGGAAGAAATAGGTAAACAAATTGAAGCACTAATGAGAAAAGTTCCGGGCACTGTTTCTGTTTACTCTGAAAGAATTCTTGGAGGAAACTATGTTGATTTCAAAATCAAAAGGGAAGAAACAGCAAGGTATGGCTTAACAGTCGGAGATGTTCAAGATGTTATAATGACAGCAATTGGTGGAATGGAGGTTACGAATATAATTGAAGGACTTGAGCGATATCCTGTTAGCATTCGCTATCCAAGGGAGTTGAGAGATAACATTGAGGATTTGAAGCGTGTGCTTGTGCCTACTCCAACCGGTGTGCAAATGCCATTAGGACAACTTGTGGATATTAAGATCAAAAAAGGTCCAATGGTTATAAGAAGCGAAGACACAAGACCAAATGTTTGGGTTTATGTTGATTTTAGAGATTATGATGTTGGAACTTATGTTAAGATGGCTAAGCGTGTCATAGAAGAAGGCATTAAGCTCCCGCCCGGATATACGATCACTTGGAGTGGACAGTTTGAATATATGGAGAGAGCAAAGGAAAAACTTCTCTATATAATCCCAGCGACATTGCTTGTAATTTTTGTGATAATTTACCTTAACACAAAATCAATTACAAAGGTATTTATCGTTTTTCTTGCTGTTCCATTTTCACTTGTTGGTGCTATATGGTTGCTTTACATACTTGGTTACAATATGAGCATTGCGGTATGGGTTGGAATGATAGCACTTGCTGGGCTTGATGCTGAAACTGGAGTTGTGATGCTTCTTTATCTTGATCTTGCTTATGAAGAATGGAAAAGAAAAGGAAAGTTGAGGACAATTAATGATTTAAAAGAAGCAATATATCATGGTGCACTGAAAAGGTTAAGACCAAAAACTATGACTGTTTCAGCAATAATCGCTGGACTTTTACCTATAATGTGGAGCCATGGGACAGGGGCTGATGTAATGAAAAGAATAGCTGCTCCAATGGTAGGTGGGGTTGTGACAAGTTTTATACTTGAACTTATTGTTTATCCCGCAATTTACCTTATCTGGAAAGGGTGGGTAATTAGAAAAGAATTAAAAACCAAGATATGATAAAAAATTTCGGGGCGTCGTTAAGACGCCCCTTGAAAGTTTATTTATTTTTTCCCAAATGGAAATACAAAACTTACCCTTGGCTCTACTCTTTTTTGTACTTCATATTTAGTGTTATCGCCAACTCTTATTGGTTTAAATGTCCATTGGTAAAGCATGCTTATTACAATAAACTTTATCGGTTTGTATCCAACCTCGGCATATAGCAATGAGCGTTCGTCAAGCCGGAAAACATCTCCAAAATCTTTTATATTTCTTCTGTCATATCCAGCATCAAAAACAATTGTTGGTAAAATCTGAGGAAGTTCAAGGTCAAGATGTAGTGTCCCACTTTCTGGCGTCCCGTCCAATTGTTGATAACTTCCCACGATTTGTAATTGTCCAAGTATAGTAAATACCAATTCGCCGTAAGTTCCAGCGTTTTTCTTTGCGTTTCTTAATGCTTGAAGCTTGCTTGTTGCGTTTACGGTATCTCTTAAATTAAATCTTTCAACTTCGTAAAAGTAATTGAAGTAACTTGGTAAAAATTGATCGCCGAAGTTTCTTCTTTCAATTTTTGCCCCTATGTTAAGAATACCGAGCCCTCGGAACTCAAAATTGGTTCCATACGCAATCCCGCTACCATAATTTAAGAACTTGACATAATCAAAATAGACATCCCAACCGAAAATTTTTGATCTAATTATCGGTAATCCGATATCAAAACCAATCACATCAGGTCTTTCCCAGTCTCTGACTATTGTCCGTTTTACCGGGTCGTAGTGAGCGATAGCATCTTTGTTTAAATCAGTTGCATAAGTTGCACCAAGTTCAAGATTCCCGATAACAGGAATTTCCCCAGCAGGTGTAAATTTTAAAGGTCTAACATATCCACGAAGCCCAAATACTCCAATTTTTTTCAAGTCGCTGACAACAGACTCAAATCCAAACTTTCCGAAGTCAACATCAAACTCAAGTCCAACTTTCCTGTCGTCATAGCTTGCGTTGTTTTTGTAGTAATAAATAATTGTCCCATGTCCAAGTCTTGCATAATCAAGTGCCCCAAGTCGTGCGTAAAACGGATCTCCTTTTAATCCGTATCTTACGTATCTTATTGCTCTTAAGAAATCATAAAATTCGTTCCAATCCTCTGTTCTTATTTTTCCGTCATTTACTCCAATTCTCAAATTAACATCAAAACCAATTCCAATTTTACCAAATGCGATTTCAGGTGAGATGTTGAGAAGGTAATATGGTTTTCCATCAAACCAAGATAATCCAAGTCCCCCTGCAAATTCACCGCTTGTTTGTGGTGCCGTTGGTGTAGTTTCCCTTTGAACTCTTCGCTGTGAATATGTAGTAGTGAACAAGATTATTAGAATTAGTAAAATTACAGATTTTCGCATTTTAAGGCTCCGTTTTATTTTTAAGGTTCTTCAACCGAAAACTAATTTACAAATAAAAAATGCTGTAAGCAAGCCAGTTATATCTGAGATCACACCTGCTGGAACTGCGTGTCTTGTTTTTCTTATGTTAACGGAACCGAAGTAAACTGCGAGCACATAAAAAGTTGTTTCGGTGCTTCCATACATAGTTGAAACAAGGAGTCCAAGAAATGAATCAGGTCCATGTGTTTTCATTATTTCGGTCATAATTCCGAGCGATCCACTTCCAGAAAGCGGACGCATTAAAGCCATTGGTAAGGCTTCTGCTGGAAAACCAATTAAATTCGTTATAGGGCTCAAAATTGTAACGAGAACATCCATCGCACCACTTGCTCTGAAAATTCCGATTGCAACAAGCATCGCAACAAGATATGGAATTATTCGCACTGCTACATTGAAACCTTCCTTTGCTCCTTCAACAAATGACTCATAAACCTTAACTCTTTTTGCAAATCCATAGATCAAGAAGGTAAAAATCACAAAAGGTATCGCAACGACCGAAATTATGTTCATTATTTCTCTGAAACTCATTGCTGTTCCTCGCTTTTGTTTTCTTCGAGCTCTTTTTTGAAAATTTTCAACCTTTGGAAGATTTTTGCAGCGGTTACACCTGCAACTGTTGCTGCAAATCCACCAACGATTGTCGTGCTTATTATTGCAGCTGGATCTGCTGAACCAAGCGCAGCTCTTACTGCAATTGCTGTGGCAGGTATCAAGGTCATCCCGCTTGTGTTGATGACAAGAAAAGTCACCATCGCATCGCTTGCTGTGTCTTTCTTTGGATTTAATTTTTGTAGTTCTTCCATTGCTTTGAGCCCAAGGGGTGTTGCTGCGTTACCAAGTCCGAGCATGTTTGCTGAGATGTTCATTATCATAGCACCGATTGCTGGGTGTTCTGCTGGGATCTCTGGGAAAAGTCGTTTTGTTAAAGGCTTCACGGCTTTTGCAAGCAGATTTATTAAGCCAGCAAGCTCACCTATCTTCATTATCCCAAGCCAAAGAGCCATTATTCCAATTAAACCTATCGCGATCTTGACCGCAAGTTCTGAATACTCAATCACAGCGTTTAAAACCTGCTTTATCTTAACAAGCGAAACTCTCTCAAAGACGATGGAAGCTTTATAAGTTTTCTCTCCGGATTTTTCAAACTTCAAAATGTTTGCAATAAGTTTATCCGAGTTCGTTCCCTTGCCCTTTGCCATTGACTTCCAAAATTCGGGAGTGTTTTCAGATATGAGCAAAGTTATAGTTCCTTTTCCATCATCTTTTAGATTTAAAATCACCTCGTTTTCAACAACATCTTGTGTGAAGTTCTTAAGCGAGTAAAAATTTTTGTAATAATCACCGCTCACCTTTAAAATTCCTTTCACTTGAGCCCCGGGTTTGATTTCGTCGTTGACCTCAATCGTTGCATTGAATTCAACGCCGTTTCTGTATTTGTTTATTGAGCTTTCGTAAATATCTGTTCCCACCGCTGTGACGATACCAATTACTATCAAAGCAAGCCAAATGTAGTTCATCATGTTTCCTTCAGCCCCTTTGTTTTAAAATGTAAATGTTTTTCCTAAATGGGAAAGATGAGTTTCCATTTTTATTTCTAACGACGACATCAAGCTTGTGGATTCCATCGGTAAGTTTAAAATTAGGTGTGAACAGAATAATTGAGAAATTTTGGGCGTCAATTGTAGTGATAGAGTTTCGGTCGACCTGGAGCGAGTCAATCTTTATCTTTATGCTTTCTTTATCTATTCCCGATTTGTCCGATGCTTTTATCATTATCGTTGGAGTTGCGGATGTTAGAATTGTATCTGAAAGAAGTTCAAGTTTTGGAACTCCTGCTTGAATGTATTTTGCAAGACCTTTGAAGATGCCCCACGCTTCAATCTGGTTGAATTCATCAATACTTAATTTTCTTTCTTCATATTCGTTTGTGAAAAATGTGCACTCAACAAGGACCGCTGGCATCGTTGCGTTTCTTAAAACATAAAAACCTTGTTTTGGATAGATTATGTAATCAGACATCGTTCCGTCAAAGCTTGCAAGTGAGCCGGAGATTCGCAAAGCGTAAGCGAGGTCTCTTTGTATGTATCTTGCGATGTCTTTGTTAGATGGATGAAAGCGTGGATCGCCTTCAACTGCATGATACCAAGTTGAAGCGTAGTAAGTATTTGGATCTCCAGGCGATGCGTTGTGATGAATTGAGATGAAAATATCAGCTCCACTTTCGGTTGCCATTTTAACTCTATCTTGGAGTGAAACAGTCGTATCTTTATCTCTTGACATAAAAACAGTCGCTCCAGCTTGCGTGAGATAATCACGAAGATAAAGGGCGACTTTTAAATTTACATCTGCTTCAACGACTCTTTTTTTAATCCCAACGCTTCTTCTATCTTGTCCTCCATGTCCAGGGTCAATGAAGATTTTCCATCCTTTGAGAAATTGAGAATAAAATTTAATAACTGAATCTTTTTTTTCTGGTGGATTCCAATCGCTTGGTGTGACATAGTAAGGCTTTGGTGCACAGCCGAAGGCAAGAAGCAGTAGGAGGAAAGATAAAAGTTTAGGAAATTTTCGCATAAAGAGGCTTTTTGACTAAATATAAAACTTAAAAGCAATTGTTTCAATTAAAAATTTGGTAAATGCCTGAAGAATGTGAAGATTCGTTTTGAAAAAATTTTTCTAAACCTAAAAAATGCGGGATTGGAGAGTTTCACTGAGTAAACAAGATTTGGGTTTTGACAAAATCAAAATTTTGTATTATCTTGAGTCAGGGGATAATCTTTTATTAGCTTGTTATTCGCACACATCGCTTTTTGCTGGAAATACACGGATTATCGAACAGTTGAACTTGAATCAACAGCAGATGATACATTCAGATTTGTTTTTAGATAAATATAAACAAAGGCTCGCAACTCCGCGCTGTTTGAATTTAAAAACAAAATTCAATAAAAACTCATATGAAAGTTTTGACTTTATTGATTTTTCTTTTTTTCTCTCAGTCAAGAGAATCAATAGAACTCAGATGGAGCAATCCCAAAAAGGTTTTTAGCGCAAGTGGGGGCACGGCAATCATAGAGGAAAGCTACCCTTCAGATAGCGTTTTAATTATTTTATGTCAGGACACATCCAAGGCACCATATGTCACAAGTGTATATAAGTTTAAAATTTCCAACTACAAAATTAGGTTAGAAAAAGTTTACAGGGGGAGCTTGAATATCAATCTGTTCCCAACTATCAGAGATCTTCTCGTGCATGGCGATATGGTGTATCTTTTGTTTTACAATTTAGAAGGATCTCCAATTTCACTTAAATGTTTACAAATTGATCTTGAAAAGGGCACACAGGAAATTTTTACTATATACGAGAAAGATGGGATCATGTTTAATGGATTTGAGGCTGAAGTAGATAAGTATGGGAATATCCATTGTATTTTTAATCCCGGCAATCGCATTCCACATTATCGTGCAAAGATAGGGAATACATGGCGGGATATTGTAGTAGGCAAGTTTGATGAAGAGGAATTTAGAAGGATAAACATTGATATGCCAGGACTTGTCAATTTTGACTTTAAAATAGATTCATTGGGTAGATTTCATTTAGTTACTGAGCAAGTTGTAGGGACTGGTATAATGAATTCAATAGTGTATTTAAATTCGGATGATTCGGGCAAGACTTGGAAAAATCCAAAGATTTTGCAAATATCAATGGCAATTCCGCCATGGGACCCTAAAATTTTCATTGATCCGAGAGGTAATCTGCATGTTATTTGGACAGTATCATGGAATCCAATTTTTAAGCAAAAT
>JBCNVC010000080.1:0-6414 GCA_039630395.1 Candidatus Kryptonium sp.
ATTATCCCAGTGTGATTTTTCGTTGCAAACTTACCTTCAACTTTTCTTTCATTCACAGAACCTCCAACGAGCGCATATCCGCCTGTTTCATGGTCAGCTCTGACTATGACGAGTGTTTTTCCATCCTTTTGCGCGAAATCAAGCGCAACTCCAATTGCTTCATCAAAATCCGCCATTTCTTTAAGTATTTGCTCGCTATTATTATCATGTCCCGCCCAATCAATTTGTGAACCTTCAACCATAAGGAAAAAACCATCTTTATCTCTTGACAAAAACTCAATTGCTTTTTTCGTCATTTCAGCAAGCGTTGGCTTTCTATCAGGTACATAAGTTGGATGATTTTCCGCGAACAAGCCGATCAATTTATTAACTTTTTTCAGATCAAGATTGTAAAATTCCTCAGAGTTTGAGATATAAAAATAACCGCGCTTTTTCAAAGTATCTATCAAGTTTTGTCCATCAGTTCTTCTTCCACCTTCAGACTTTGGTAAGAACCATCCCCAGCCAGAACCAAGATAAATATCTGCGTTTGCTTCTTTTGCAATTTGTTCCGCGATCTCAAATTGCATATTTCTATCTGGGACATGCGCTACAAAAGCAGCTGGAGTTGCATGAGTTATAGCACAAACAACAACTATTCCTGTTGATTTACCAATTTTATTAGCATATTCAAGAACTGTTTCTCTTCTCTCGCCATTACAATCAACTCCAATAGCGACATTTTTAGTTTTATAACCGGTGCTCATTGCGGTTGCCCCAGCGCCAGAATCAGTGATATATTCATCACACGAATGTGTAGTCAAAAGACCAATAATCTTCATCTTTTCAAGATTCAACTGACCTTTGTAAGTTTTCCCAGCGCTTATCTGTGCAAGCCCCATCCCATCTCCAATCATCAAGATTATATTTTTTGGCTTTACGATCTGCTGTGCGTAAATATCAAGCGTAAAAATTAACAGCAAAAGGAGATAGAAAATTTTAATTCGTTTCATATCGTATTATTATTTTGTTTTTGCAGCAAAAGATCGGAATAAGAAACCTTAATAAAACTTCCTCGTTTCAGACCAAATGCGTTTATTAAAAATTTCATCAACTCCTCCACTTGCTTTTCATCTCCGCTGTAAATAACCTCAAACTCAACAAAATCTCCAAGTCCTTTAACTTTATCAATATGAATCCTCGCGTTTTTGTAAATGTAAACCTTTCTTCGCTTTTCAACCACAATTTTAACACCCAAAGATTTTGAAAGCAAATTTTTCAAATCTTCAGAGTTATTAACCTTTACGATTTCATAATCGCTCCATCTTTCAAAGTTATTTTCCATTCTGCGATAAAAGATAAGTTCAGCTTCCCCTGAGTCAAATTCTCTAAGTTTCAATCTTCCATCTTTAACATCAAAATAAGTGTCAACTTGAACAAATTCATTTACCAATTTCGCCCCGATTTCAATGGCGATTTTTTCAGCTAAATCTGGCTTGGTTATCTCTGCTTTTATCTCCAAATTTCTCGGCATTCAAAAAATCCTGATTTAATACCAACACAAACTTGCTAAAAATTTAAAAATAAACAAAACTTTAATCAAAAGTTCCTAACTATCCACATCCAAATAACGATAGAATATTGCAAATATCAACTAAGAAAAATGTTGCCCTATTTTAAAAGCGAAACTTTTTGAGTTTTTGAAAAAACAACTCTACCATTTTTGAGCGCGTTCATTTTACAAAGATAAATTCCACTTGAAACCTCATTTCCGCCGTTATCCTTGCCATCCCAATAAATTTGGTAATCACCACTTGATTGCAAACCAGAGAAAATCTTTTTAACTTCTCTCCCAAGCAAATCGAAAATTCTAATATCAACGAAAGAAACCTCCGGAACACTGTACTTAAAATTAACAACTGAATTAAACGGATTTGGATAGCCCGGAGATAGCTCGTATTTATCTACAAACCCCTGCACAACTAAAACATGTGTAATGACGGAATTTGACGGTTGGCTTTCGTTTTTCAACCTATCAAGAGAAGTCACAACATAAGTGTAAATTTTCGATGTATCAGGAATTCTGTCGTTATAAGTATTAATAGAAACGGCGGATGGAACGATTGAAATTATATTTCTCGGATCATTTATATCAACGGTTCCAATACCTTCTGCCCTGTATATAACATAATATGCTGGTCTTTCCCCATCGCTTGCAGCTACGGGATTTGACCATATCAATTGCCATACATTGGATGAGATTTTTCTTATTGACAATCCAACAGGTGGATTTGGTGGAACATTGTCTTTCCAAGGCATCGGTGGTGGGATTGCAAATGTTGTATATTGGTTTGAAATCAATGAGTCAATATAACTTCTGACATTGGTATATCTAAAAATAATGTTACCCTCTGCTACAATGCTTCTTACAAAGTTAATCTCAGCAGAAACCTCACTAAATGGATTGTCTCCGTAAATTCCAATATAAACATGTCTGTCATACATATTCGCATTCCAGTCCTGAGCTATGACCCTAAAATCATATTCAGAGCCAATGTCCCAATAAACTTGTGGAGCGTGATAATCAATAATTCCAAGTTGTGCCCACTTGCGTGGATCACTTCGTCCATCGTGATAAAGATCAAAATAAGCCTGCCTAATCGGCAGACGCACACCTTGATAAATTCCTGGAGTAGTTGCCCCAACCTTCACCTTTGGCTTTATTTTCTTAATAGTGTCATATGCAGCTCTTACAAATCTTTCAATTGACAACCTCGCAAAATCATCTATCGTTAAATTCAATGGATTGCCATTTACAGTGTCAGTTCTATTGTTGAAATAATAATTAAACGAATCGCCATAAGTATAAGCCCCTGGGAAACGAATATAGTCAAAATGTATAGCATCTATGTCGTAATTTTTAACGAGTTCAACTACAACGCTTACAAGATATTTTCTAACGAATGGATTCGCTGGATCAAGCCAAATAAGTTTAGAACCATCCGCGGAAATCAACCACTCACCCGCTAAATTTTTTGCAAAGATTTTCGTATTCCAACGATTATTTTCATCAATTGCAATATGCCTCGGCTGTGAAATGGCAAGACGATAAGTTGTATCAGGTAATGTAATAAGATTAAAAACATTTATCCACGCGTGAACTTCAATTCCATATTGCTTTGCTTTCTGTATAAGATACTTCAAAGGATCATAAAACTGCGGCGGATTTTCTTTTGTCCCAGGAGGCGTCCCGATGTTCGGATAAAGCGTCCCATCTTGATCAACCGTCAAAGGTGAGGTAAGATATGAAGCCCAAGGCACTATACTTGACTCATAATACGCCTGTCCTCTCGCAAGAACTTGAAAAATTATTGCATTGAATTTACCGTTTCGGGCAAAGTCAACAATTCTATCAAGTTCTGCTTTTTGATCAGAAGCAAGAATTGAAATAGGAAAATCTAACCGGCTTGCTGCAACCCACAACCCCCGAAATTCAAACTTCGGTTGAGATAAAAGCGACGATGTAATTAATAGCAATAAAAGAAATTTCATTTAGCGTGAAAAACTTTGTTTTTCCATTTAAATTTAAACCCGTTCCCCCTAACTTTGCAAGGTAAACTTTAAAATTTCTCCTAAATCATCAAAAAACTTATCTATCTTCCTGACATGCTTGCTTTCATCAATGTTGCCATCGGTAATAACATAAGTGTAATCTATGTCAGATTCAGCAATCGCTCTACCTTTCTTCGTTGGTATTTTAGTTTTTAAATCCTCATCTTCGTCTAATGTTATAAACATAACTTTTATGTTCTTAGTGAGGTTACTTTGCTTAAGTTTCAAACTCCAATATGCGGTTTGAGCTATTCTCTCACGCAAAGTTGTTTTTGAAGATATTATAATTATGGCCTTGCAAGTTTTAGGATTGTATATTACAAGATCTGCATCCGGTAGATGTAAGCCAAGTTCGCCATAATTTATAGCCAAGCTTCTCTTAACCATAGATAAACAATTACCTAACTTTTCATCGCTTCTCTTTTCAAGATCTTTACCTTTAATTACCTCCAACTTCTTTTCCCTAATTTTTTTAACAATATAATTCAAAATTATATCTTCCAAAACATTTCCCTTAAATGGCTTCCAGGATTGCTCCGGATCATCTATGCCGTAGTTTTTTATCCCTTGAATATAACGAACACGTATTTCTTCAAGTATTGAAGATAACGAGTTTAAGCCCCGCTCTTCAACTTTGCTTAATATATCTTTTTTGATCTCTTCAATGAATTCTTCCCTCTTCCTTTTACTATCTTTCATAATAGTTCCATTTAACTTTAACTTTTCTCTCCTTTCTTTCCTTAACCTTCCTGACGATGATAAGATATTTAAAACCTCTCAAATAAAAATTATGTTCAATTGCCTTGTTATGCCAAAATGGTGTATTTGAAGATTGGTTCCTTCTCGCAACGCACACGATATCCATAGGTTCAAAATACTTCGTCAATCGTTCGTATACCTTAAACCCAACTGGTACAAAAACACCTTTTGCCCACTGATCGCCAATAAGCCAAGCTAAAATTTTACCATCTTTTAAAATTCTATAGCATTCAACCATAACTTTTTCAAGCTCGTCATAGAACCTTTCGTCGGTGGCTGATATATGTCCAATATTAAAAGGATGATCATTATATCTAATGTTATCTCCATAAGGAGAATCAATAAAAACCATATCAACTGAATCGTCTTTTAATGGAAGATTTCTTGCGTCGGCTTGTATTATATCTTGCCTTGTTGGAGATATATCAAACGCAATGCACCTTCTTTTTTCTTCCTTACAAACATCAATCGTAGTTCCAGAACCAGCCATCGGATCGCATACAAGATCTCCAGGAGATGTGTATCTGTGAATCAAATTGTAGATAATAAACGCTGGTGTTACACCTGGATATTTATTATCGCCTTTGGGAGTATCACCATAACTTTGTTTTGGATAATCCCAAAGCGTTGTTGAAAATATGGGCGGTCTAAATGTTTCGTCAACCAATTTTTCTTTTCTTACTGATAAATTCGCTTTGTTAAATTCATATTCAAAAAGAAGATCCGTTGTTAAAGATTTTGAGTTATCAATAAACGATTGTAAGACCTTAACGCCTTTATATGTCAAAATATCTCTCCATGATATCCCAAGTTTCTTAAAGATCTTACTCGCACCGTGAACTTTTAAGATTTCACCTAATGGTTCAACATCAACATAATATGGATATTTGCCATTGAAAATTTCTATTGACTCATCATATGAACCATCGCTTTTTGCTTTGAATGTACCATAAATTATGTCTGTATCAAGATTGTAGAGAAAGACAAAATCTCCCTTTTTGATCGCTAAAACTTTATAAGCATAAGCACGTTTAGTTGCAAAAATCAAACGATTTAGAAACTCACTTTCGCTCTTTTCAGTACAAGCAAATATGAAACCTCGTCTTTTGGTTGTTTCTAAAGATATGCTTGACATAACGCTACTAAGAAAGATTTTTCATCGAAGTTAAATTTACACATAAACTAAAATAATACAAAAAATCCCAACGGTGAATATACTTAAATTACTTTGCCCCTTGTTTCAATCACCCCAAAATTTTTTAAACCCGAGACCGAACCATAATTTTTTAATTCCCTCCTTATCCTCTACATAAAACAAATGCCCAGGACAATCACAATCTGAACTACCAAATTTTTTCACGACCTCAAACCCAAATCTATGCAACTGCATAGCCACTTTGTGTTCAATGACTTTGTCAGTGTAAAATACATTTTCAACCTGTGCTTTTTCATCAGCCAAAATATAATCTATGTGCCAAAACAACCTTTTGACTTTTTTAAGATGTCTTCTTATCCTATGTTCAAAATTTAACCTTGCCGATCCCACATAAGCATAATACCCCGATTTTAACCTTATACATCCAAGCCTACCTATAACTTTTTCAATTTGAGAGCTAATAAAAATTAACAAAATATAAGTCATATTTCTTTGCCGATGCATTTTTCATCGCTAAAGTATCCACAGATTCGACAATGACTCTTTAAATCAGCAGGAATAGAAATATCCATATTCAAATCCATTTGCCGTATTTGCTTAACCATTTCATTAATTTTGCTTTCAAAACTTTTTAGCGACTCGCTGGTGTGCGTGATTTCAACAGGCGTATCAGGACGCTTCGTAAATAAAATATAACTTTTGAAAATTTCCTGGTCGGGATAAACTTTGCTTAAAAGATACGAATAAACACCAAGCTGAACCTCATACTCTTCTTTTCTAAGCGCAATTACTTTATCATCAATATCGTCAGTCTTAAAATCAACAATCTCCCATCCCCCGTTTGCTTTGTATAATCTATCAATTCTTCCCATCAAATAAACATCCCCAAACTTCATGTTTATTTTATA
>JBCNVC010000081.1:0-6401 GCA_039630395.1 Candidatus Kryptonium sp.
AGGGAAGGAGAAGCTTAAGCCTTTGGTGGATAGATTTTGCAGGGAGAGGGGTATAGGTTTGGTGTCAGTATCGACGATAGGGAGGATAATAAGGTATTTGAAAGAAAGGGGGTAAGTTTGAGGAGAGGTAGTGAAGAAGCTTAGTTATTATGGGAAGACGGGGAGGTTTGTGGAGAGGGAGAAGAGGAGGAGGAAGAGGAAGCGGTATAGAGGTAGTAGGAGAGGATTACAACCTGGGGATTTGGTGCAGATGGATGCTATTGTGTATTTTTTGGATGGGGTAAGGAGGTATGTATTGGTAGCGAAGGATGTGGCGAGTAGATTTGGATTTGCTTATGGGTATAGTCATTTATCGAGCAGGAGTGGGAGGGATTTTTGGGGTAAGTTTAAGGCTGTATTTCCCTTTAAGGTGAGGGGAGTGCAGACTGACAATGGGAGTGAGTTTTTGGGGGAATTTGCAAGAGAGCTTGAGAGGGATGGAGTGGAGCATTATTTTAATTATCCTCGGAATCCCAGAGGGAATGGGTATGTGGAGAGGTTTAACAGGACGTTGGAGGAGGAGTTTATTGAGTATAAGGAGTGGCTGTTGAAGGAAGATTTGGAGGGGTTTAACAGGGAGCTTATGAGGTATTTGATATGGTATAATACGGAGAGGGTACACAAGGGGCTTGGGAATGTATCACCTTTGGAGTGGATCTGTTACAAATTCAACAAGAATTCACCTCAGTCTAAAATCCTATGGACTCATACACGCCCTTGACAAACTTTTATCTCTATTATATAAAAACATTATATGAAATCTCTTGTTAATGTTTCCAAGCTCTTTCATTCCGCTGAAAGGGAATCTTATCTAGGTTTTGATCTTGGAACTTATTCTATTAAAGTAGCTGAAGTGGCTAGTCATAAAAATGAGATCATACTAAAGGGTTTTGCCCAATCGAAAACATTTGAAAATACCATTGTGAATCAAATAATAAACGATGAACAGCTTCTCAAAACAAACATAAAAAATTTGATATCAAATTTTCAACCTGGCACTAATGTCATCTATTTGGCTATTCCTTATGAAATTACCATTTACGGAAAATTTTCAACAAACAATCCGGAATCCTCCCAATTGATTGAGAAACAAATAAATGATGAAATACCATATAAGATAGAAGATGTTTATTTTAGTTATTTCATAATGCCAGAGAAGGGATCATTTACTGTATATTATTTAGTATCAAAAAAAGATAATATAGACAAAATAAAAAGAATTTTTTCAGATATCAATTTTAAGTTAGAAAATATAGATGCAGATTTTATAAATCTGCATAATTTTTTAGAATATCTATATGGCCCTGAAAACAAATTGATAATTGATTGGGGTAATGAAAAAGTTAAACTTTATTTTTCAAATAAAGATACACCAGTTTATACAAGAGAATTATTCAATCTTGGTTTTAAACATTTCAAAAATGAAATCATGAAAAATTTTAGGTTAACACCTGATATAATAGACAAACTTATACATTCCCCACCTGAGGATCAAAGGAAAAGTCAGATCAAAGAAGTCTATAAAGAGTATATCAAAAAGCTTGCCGAGGAGATAAAATTTGGAATTGAAATATCCAGATCAAAATATAATCTCAATCCAGAGGTAGCCTACATTATAGGGGGAGGGGCAAGAATACCTAATATTCATAAAATTCTATCAGAGCTTCTAAAACTTGATATAAAGGAGATAAAAATTGAAAAAAAACTTAGGATTTCTGAACATATAGATCGCAGATATTTGAGTATTATTAACACTCAAGGTGTATTAGCAGTGGCAACAGCAGCAAAGGAGTTTATCTAAACTATGATCATAAAATTTAACCTCTTACCAAAAGAAAAGATTCAACCGGAGGTTAGAGAGAAACCGCCAATTTTTCTAAAGGTATATACCTCATTTTTACTTTTTACGTTAATTATCCTTGCAGTAATTTTTTACAATACACACAATAAAATTGTGAATCTAACGGAAGATAAAAAGAAAAAAGAAGAACTGCTCAATAAATACAAAAAAATAGCCATTAAAGTTAAAGAGATGGAAAAGGAAAACGAGGAGGTCAAGAGAAGAATCGAGATAATAATTTCGCTAAAGGAGGCACAGGGTAAAAATCTCAAAAATCTGGCAAGTATTTTGAGTAATGCCCAGGTCTCCAAATTGCTGTTTAGCGGTCTAAGATTAGATAGTGCTAAAGCGAATGTAAAAGGCCTAGGTCTAGATATGGATTTTCTTGCTCTATACATGCAACACCTGGAAAATAACAAAGAGGTTATAAAAAGTGTTACCCTAAAGACAGCTCAACAGAAGACCCTAGGTGATTTAAAATTGGTTGAATTTGAATTGGAGGTTAATTTTTAAATGCCCCTTCAAAATTTGAAAGACAAAATAAAAAATTGGGAAAAAACGAGTTCTCGTCGAGAGAAGATATTATTGTTTATTTTGACTGTTATTGTGCCGGCATTTCTCTTTTACAGATTCTACTATGGACCATCCCAGGAGAAGATTAAGGTTTTACAGGACGAGATAAAAAAATTAGAACTAGAAATAGCCAAGCTTGAAACCTTTGCGAAAAAGGAAAAGGAATTGGAAGAACAACTGAAACAGCGAAAAATTTTTCTTGAAGAAATCAAGCAAATTCTTCCGACAGAACAGGAGGTTCCTAAACTTTTAAAGGATGTCTCAATGTTAGCTAAAAAAAATGGTCTGGAGATAATAAATTTTACGCCAAGAGGGGAGGAAAGGAGGGATTATTACAATATCATCTCCTTTGATATTCAAACAAAAGGAACCTTTGCAGATACGTTAAGGTTCCTCAACGAGGTCGAGAGATCAACAAGACTTGTCAAACTAAACAGCTTAGAAATAACCCCCACAGACAGAGAAGAGAAATTAACAGCTAAATTTAACTATGTTACTTATCGATACACTGGTTTACCTCTCGAAAAAAAGGATAAAAAATGAAAAAATTTTCTCTGATTATTAGCTTAATTTTGGCAATTTGTGGATGTGATGATAATAAGAATGTCAATAGAGAAGTAGCCCGAACATCCACTCCCATCTCACAGGATGCCGAGCTCGAAAAGTGGAAAACAATTATGCAGAAAGAAATATACTCAATAGACCTTAAGAACATCACCAATCCATTTATCTCACCCAGGACCTATAAACTTTTAACAGAAAAAGAAGAAGCCATTGCACTTGAATTAGTTGGAATAGTTGAAAAAGATGGTGTAAGAATAGCCTTACTTCAAGATTCTGCAAAAAAAGGCTACGCAGTAAAAGTAGGAGATAAATTGGGTAAATCACTCATAAAAGAAATTGGCCATGACCACTTGATTGTTGAGGATACTGTCAAAGATATCTTTGGCGCAAAGACTATAAGAACAAGAAAGATACCCTTACGAAAGGAGAGCCGATAAAATGAAAAAAATAGTATCTACCTGTATTTCCTTAATCACTCTCTTTATAGGTTTCACCTATACTCTTTGCTCCCAGCAAAGCACTCTGAAGCACGCTTACTACCTCAAAGAGCCTAACGAAAGGTTGGTTTTTGAATTTAGCACCAAACCACGATATGAGATTTCGAAAGACGTCAAAAAACTCATCTTAAGGTTTCCTGAAGTGTATATCGCTAACACAGACTGGTTAAGAACTCTCCCAAGGGATGTTTTCAAAGAATTCAACATTTCATATGAGAAGAATACACTAACTATCGAGATAAGCTCTCACAGAGACTTTAACTTTCAAGCATCCACAGTTGAGAATAGGTTGTTTATTGATATCATGTGGGAAAAGGATGTTAAACCGGTCATGGCTGTCGTTAATAAACACAAGGTTAACACTTTGCAAGGTACTACTTACGATTTGCCAAAATATCAGTACCCAATTATACCGACGGCTTCAAGTCCTCAATTACCCTTCACCAAAAACTACAATGGCACTCCAATTTCTGTTGATTTTCAAGAAGCGGACCTACATGCGGTGTTAAGACTCCTAGCTGAAGTTGGTAACCTCAATATCATTGTGAGTGAAAAGGTAAAAGGCAGTGTCACTCTCAGGTTGAAGCAAGTTCCTTGGGACCAGATTTTAGACATTATTTTAGCCAACTATGGACTAGCCATGTTACAGATTGATAATGTTATTAGGATCGCTCCTCTGGATGATATAAAAGCAGAAAGCGACAGATACAAAGATTATCTCTCCTCTCTGAAGGACATTCAAGAAAAGGGACCTCTTGTCACTAAAACCTTTCAACTGAAATATGTCAAGGGTGATGTCCTGAGTCAAAAATTAAAGGATATAACCTCAGGAGAGAGTAAAATAACCTTTGAGCCTCACTCCAATACCCTGATAATAAAAGCCACTGAAAAAAACCTATCTGAAATTGAGAAGATAATAAAAGAAATTGACAAACCTTCTAAGCAAGTATTAATTGAGGCAAGAGTCGTAGAAGTTAAAAACGATTATGCCCACAGCCTTGGAATCAGATGGGGCGGAACGGCCTATAAAGGGACTGAGCATACGATCATTGGTATAGGAAGAAGCCCATCCATTTCAACCGGTTCACCAACTTACACTTATCCAGGTGGAGGTGGTCCAGGTACCGCCACCACCAGCTTTAGTTTTCCAGCCGGTACGCTTGTTGACTTGGGAGTTGCTGGATATACTAATTTAGGCTTTGTCTTCGGTCACATAGGAAAAAGTGTTACTCTTCTTGATGTGCAATTATCGGCATTAGAATCGCAGGGAGTGGCTAGAGTGTTTTCAAAACCAAAGATACTGACTCTGGATAATCAGGAAGCAGAAATCAAACAGGGATACAGAGTCCCATATCTGCAGTTGACACCTCAGGGAAATGCCACTACCCAGTTCATTGATGCTGTGCTAAGACTTAAAGTAACTCCCCATGTTACCCCTGATAACAGAATAAGTTTAGATGTAGAGATTGAAAAAAGTAGACCAAACTGGGGTATTACGGTACTCGGAGTACCTGCCATGGAAACGAAATATGCCAAAACAAAAGTCCTAATCAACAGTGGTGATACTCTTGTGATTGGGGGCATCAAGGAAGATGAAACCAGTGAGGCAAATGATCAAGTTCCAGGATTATCAAATCTGCCATTTCTCGGTCAAGCTTTCAAAAAAAGAGAGAGGAAATTAGGGAACACAGAGCTCATGGTCTTTATCACTCCAAAGATAGTGTCAGTTGAAATTCCAGGAGTAGATTACTAATTCATTATACTTGTTTTTTTTACTATTTAAACTATAATTTTACAAACAATTATGATATTTGAATATTTTACTTATTTTCTTTTTGCTTACCTCTTAGGGTCCATACCCTTTGCACTCATTGTGTCTCTTCCTCAAGGTGTTGATCCTAGAAAGGAGGGAAGCAAAAATCCTGGGGCAACTAATGTAGCAAGGCTCCTTGGAAAAAAGTGGGGTTTGATCACCTTAATCGGAGACTCAGGTAAAGGCATAATGGCTCTCTTATTGGCAAAAATCCTTTCATCTCAGAGTTTTACAGAGAATCCCAAGCTCTATGCAGGGGTAGCTTTTTTTGCGGTCATAGGACATCTTTTTTCGATTTTTCTAAAATTTAACGGAGGAAAAGGTGTTGCGACCACTGTTGGAACCTTCTTAGTGCTAACTCCAAAAGCCTTAGTCGGTGCTATGCTGGTTTTTTTTCCCATAGTATATTTCTCAGGCTTTGTCTCCCTTGGTTCAATCATATCAATGATTTCTCTAACCATCTTCATTCTGATTTTTAAATACCCAATTGAGTATTTTTACAGCTCTTTGATTTTAGCTATACTCATTATTTTTAAGCATAAGGAGAATATAAGAAGACTATTAAAAGGTGAAGAAAAGACTTGGAGAAAGGTCACATCGTAGACCGTAAAGAAGCAAAAGAGATTGGCATTTTCTATCATGATTATGTATTTAAAGTAAGTCAAGATGACTTCTTCTTGTATCTTGAATCTCCTCAAATAACTTCCGAGAACAAAGATCAGTTTCTAAGAGACTGGGCTGAAATCAGAGAGTTCTTGCAATCTCAAGGCATAAAGTTTCTCCTTAATACACCAGAGGAATCCGAGGGCATGATCATATTAGCAAAAGGCTACCCCCCAAAAGAGGGTATTCCTGAGAGGATCGAGTTCTTGCATAAATTTACTCGTCTTATTGAAGGTGTATCAAACGAAGATAATCAAACAGAGGACTTGCGAGAGAGATTTCAAAAAATCATCTGCGTAGATAAAGACGAGGCTCTAGCCAAATGGTTACCATCTATTCCGCCAAATCCTGGGGTTAACATCGGGGGTGATCCTGTTCAACCACCGCCCTCTAAAGAAAGAAACCCACTTGA
>JBCNVC010000082.1:0-754 GCA_039630395.1 Candidatus Kryptonium sp.
AAAAAAGGGGCTTTCAAATGAAAGCCCCTTCGTTTTTAAGTTTTCACTTTATTTGCGATATCTCGTAAAAATATCTAACGAATGTTTTCATACCTCCTGATGCTTGCCTCCAGTCAAAGTTTTCATTCGGTTCATGATAACCATGTTCAGGCAAGCTAAGACCGATCATCACGATAGGAACTTTTAGAAGTTTCTGCATTGTGACAACTGCACCTATTGATCCACCTTCCCTTATGAAAGCTGGCTTAACGCCGAAAGCATATTCAACCGCTTTCACCGCCGCATCTGCATAAGGTCCTTCAAATTCACCAAGATATGGCTCAAGCGCATTTTCACGGATAACTTGAACATCAGGATTAAGTTTCTTAACATAATCCTTGAGCAATTTGAAAGCTTTATCGGGAGTTTGATTGGGAACGAGTCGCATGCTTATCTTGGCTTCGGCTCTCGGCGGAACTATTGTCTTTATTCCCGGACCGCTGTAACCTCCAACGATCCCATGAACTTCAAAAGTTGGTTCAGCCCAAATCCTTCTTAAAACATCGGCTTTATCTTTCGTCCTCACGCTCTTAAATCCAAATACCTCCATTCTTTTCTTAACATCAAATCCAGAAGCAAGAAAGTTTTTCAATTCTTTATCACTTAATTTTTTAACATCCTTGTAAAATCCAGGAATTTTCACTTTTCCAGTTTTCGCATCATAAAGTTGTGAAATTAGCTGACAAATTTCACCGATCGGATTCCTTGCCCAACC
>JBCNVC010000082.1:762-6309 GCA_039630395.1 Candidatus Kryptonium sp.
AGTCTCGAGCACAAGCCGAGCACCTTGTAATCCTCTTAATCCATAGGGTATAGCTGGCTTATCCGAGGCGATCCACATAGTATCTGAAACAAGTATTGAATTCGTCTTAAGATCCGATTTGTAATTTTTAATGAAATATTCAAAATTCGGGCTTCCATGTTCTTCTTCAAATTCCCAAATGAATTTGATATTTATCGGGATCTCATTTTCCACAGCGAAACGAGCTGCGAATAACGCTGCCATTGCGGGTCCTTTGTCATCTGTTGTCCCGCGACCATAATACTTGCCATTTTCTTTTGTAAATTTAAATGGTTCACGAATCCACTCCGGACCACCTGCCGGTTGGACATCAAGATGATTGTAAATTGCAACAGTCGGATTCTTAGGATCCGTCACATATGAACCGAAAACAACAGGATTTCCCGGGGTTTTGCATTTTTTCGCTTGAAAACCAAATTTTTTCAGAAATTCAACCGCAAGATCAGCACCACGCTCAATTTCATTCTTATACGATGGGTCCATGCTAACAGTCGGTATCTCAACTATTTCACCCAGCATTTGTTCATATTCATTTCTTACATCTTCAACATAGCTGTTAAGTTTCTCAGCTATGTTTTCCCAGTTTGGAAGTTGCCCTGCCATGTTGCTTCTCCTTTTTGTTTTAAAAAATTAGTTTGATCGCGGATGATAAAGATAGTATATCTCCCTTAATGTCTCGTTGCTTATATGAGTATAAATTTGTGTTGTCGTTATGCTTGCGTGTCCTAACATTTCTTGAACAGATCTTAAATCCGAACCGCCTTCAAGAAGATGTGTAGCAAACGAATGTCTTAAAGTATGAGGGTGAATTTCTTTCTTTATCCCAGCCATCAAAGCGTATTTTTTAACAATCTTCCACACGCTCATTCTTGTTAATTTTTTTCCTAATCTGCTTAGAAAAAGAATATCTCCACTACTAATTTTAGCAAGTTTTGGTCTAACTTTCAACTGATATTCCCTCACCCATTCGATCGCAACCTTACCGATGGGGATCAATCTTTCTTTTGAACCTTTACCGAGAACTCTGATAAATTCCATATCAAGAAAGAGATCAATCTGTTTAAGGTTTATCAATTCCGATACTCTCACTCCAGTTGCATACATCACCTCAAGCAATGCCCTATCTCTTATGCCCATTGGAGTTGAAGTGTTCGGCTGTTCAAGTAATGTAAAAACCTCTTCAATACTTAAAACCTCTGGCGGTTTTTTCCTTATTTTAGGATGCTCAATGTTTTCAACTGGATAATTTTTTGAATAGGATTCAAGTAGTAAAAACTTGTGAAATGATCTTATTGACGCCACATTTCTTGAAATGCTTGATGGACTTAATCCAATAAGCCCAATTTCTCTAATATATTTTCGGACTAATTCCTCATCAACAAAATCTGGATGCCTAACGCCATTGTCTTCAAGGAAGCAAACATAACGCACAAGATCAATTGAATATGATTCAATTGTGTTTTTAGAATATCCTTTCTCTATTTCAATTGACTTAAGAAAATGGCTAAGAAACCGTCGCCATTCTTCATTTTTAATTTTCATCAAAGATTCTTCAAATGTAATCTTTTTGCTAACTTGTGCCATTTTTTGGCTTCTTCGCTCTCTTTCTTGGTTTCAATTTGAGTTCTTTTTTATCAACTGATTCATCGGCGATGATTTTCTCCTGACCTGGATATTTAACTCTTGGGTGATAGAGGTTGTTCAACATTTGAATAAAAGTTTTCTTTATTTCCTCTATATCTTTTAATGTCAGATTTGATTCATCAAGCTGACCATCTTCAATTCTGCTTTCAAATATCGCTTCAACAGTTTTCTCTATATTTTCAGGCGTTTTTTCATCGAGCGATCTTACAGCAGCTTCAACCGAATCAGCAAGCATGACAATTCCAGTTTCCTTTGAATCTGGCTTTGGTCCTTTATATCTAAAATCGCTCTCTTCAATCTCAACTTCTTTCAATTCCTTTCGTTTTAGTGCCTTCCCATAAAAGTAAGCCACAAGCGTTGTTCCATGATGCATGGGGATAAATTTAATTATCTCCAATGGAAGTTTATATCTCTTAGCTATTTTCTGTCCTTCTTCAACATGTGAGGTGATTATCTTAACACTTTGCTTCGGAGTTATTGAGCTATGAAGTTTTTCAGATTCCATTTGATTTTCAACGAAGAATTCCGGATTTAAAATTTTACCAACATCATGATAATAAGCACCAACTCTGGCAAGCACTGGATTAGCTCCAATGGCTTTAGCTGCAGCTTCAGCAAGTGTTGCAACAGCAATACTATGATGAAATGTCCCCGGTGCCCTCGCCGAAAGCTCACGCAAAAGTGGATGGTTGAAATCAGAAAGCTCAAGCAAAGTAATTTCAGTCATGATTCCAAAAATTCTCTCAAGAAAAATTAACAAACCATATGTCAAAATTGGCGAAAGCAAAGCGTTAGCAGCTGCGAAACCAAGCTTTGATAGAATAATCTCGGCAGATTCATACTTTTGAAATGAAAATCCAATCAAGACGAAAGCATAAGCAATAAAAATGAAGATAAAGCTTCTAAAAATTTGCATCCTATTTCCAATGCTTCTAACGGAGTAAATCGCGACAGTTCCCGCAACAAACGAAGCAGATATAACCCCATAGTCATAACCTACCACAGAGCCAATCATAAGTGAAATTACAACAGTTGCCCAGAACGCAACCCTTGAATCGAAAATTATCGTCATCAACATTGAAAACGCTGGTATAAGAATCAAGTAATTTACTTCGTGCCCTGCTTTTAATTTTGCAATTAGAAAGGCGAGCAAAATTTCTAAAATAAATAAGGCAGTTATAAGCGAAAGCAGTTTGTTATCAAAGTAAATTTTCTTCCTATACATGTAAAGATATATCCAGAAGACGGCTAATATGCTTGAAGTCAAAATGAAGCGCCCAAAGTCTTTGAGAATTCGCCCGGTTCCAATGCCACGCTCTTTTTGTGCTATCTTCAAAGATTCAAGCTTTAAATACTTCTCCGGGGTTATTATCTCATGTCTTGATATTATCTTCTCATTTTCGCGGACAATTCCAGCGGTCCTTAAAATTTTACTTTTCTCTCGTTCTATCAAATTATTTGTCTCGGTCTCATTAAACAATAAGTTTGGCTTCACAAACGAATAAAGAACCCGAGAAATTATATCAAAATAAGATGAATCAATTTCAGCAAGTTCTGAAAAATTTTTCAATGTCAAGCTCTTTGCAAGATCGTAACACTCATTTATGTCGTAGAACTTTCCTTGCTTATAAACCTCTTCAAATTTCCCCTTTCTTAAAACTATTTCATTTCTCTTTAAATCCGCTCGCGATATTGAAATAACTCCAATTGGCTGATAAACTGATGAAAGATATGTTTCCCCAACAACCTTTAACTTTGAAAAATCAAAATAACCAATTTTATACATTGTTTCAATTTTGTCAAGATCATCTTCGCTAAACTTTTGACTTAGGATTTTTTTCAAATTGTCAATTTCAATTGAATCGCTCTTAAGAAGGTCTGGGCTTGCCCCGCGGCTTAACTTAACCCGATAATTTTGCTTTAAATCTAAATACGATTTCAAATCTGTTAAAAACTTCTTGAACTCATTGATTTGAGTTTTATAAACCTGCGTATCAACATCAAAAATGAAATAAACCTCGCTATAGACCTTTGCAAGCTCCTCTTGATATTGCTTTTCATCTTTATAAATTGGAAAAGAAAATGGAGCGACGACATCATCGTAAAGCCAGACGCTTCCAACCTCATATTTATATTCAAATGCATATGGACTTCTGAACAAAACTGCGAGAAAGAACGGAACAGAAAGAAACATTGCAACTTTTAAAAGCAAATCCCTTGAAAAAAGGGATGTTAAATTTTTTAGATCCATAATTTAACTTGATTTTTTTGCATCGAGCAAAATTTCAAGAAATTCACTAACACCATCTTCATCATTTGTTTTCGTCGTCACATAGTCAGCATTGAATTTAAGTTCTGAAATAGCATTTTTCATAGCGACGGCAACACCAACTTTTTTCAAAAATTCAAGATCGTTATAAAAGTCCCCAATCCCAGCCACCTCTCTCATCTTTATTCCGTAATATTTACAGAGATGTTTTAAACCAGTTGCTTTTGAAATTCCCCTCCGTTTAACCTCAAGATAGGTAAGTCTATCGTACTTAAGCGACGGATAAATTGATGTTGATATATTTGAAAAGAAAATAGGTTCAATTTTGTGTGCAATTTTATAAAGTATATGCTTTCTATCGGAACTAAGCACGACACGCAAAACCTTATTGGTATGTTCATAATAAGAATCAACTTCCATTGTTTCTGCCTCAAGATTACCTATGTATGACGGGAAGATCGTGTTTTCAGCTGTATAAATGACCTTATCTTCTGAATAAAAAAGTATATTAACAAAATACCTTTCGGCAAGTTCAAGTGCTTTAAGAACTTTCTTTTCAGGGAGATAGAAAGCTTTTATCGTTTCGCCTTCAGGAAATTTCACAAGAGCACCATTAAGAGAAACTATGGGATCATCCACTCCGAGCATTTTTGCATATTTAACTGACGCAGAGTGAACACGACCAGTGATTAGGGTAAATTTAATTCCTAAATTCTTTAATTCTTTTACGAGCTGTTTCGTTCCATCACCAACTTGATTTTCTGAACTAAGCAAGGTTCCGTCAACATCACATGCAACGAGCTTTACCTTTTTCAACCTTTTTTTAAGTTCAGCAAGATCACTTTTCGGCACCTTCTTCTGAAAAGGCTTAATTTTTTTAAAATTTAACAAAAATGGGAGGAAAGAAAAAATATGACGCCCAAAGATGTTAAAATCTTCTGTTAATAAATCATCACATATTTTGAATACCCTGGATAGATAAATTCCCCATTTTCGCCGATTTTTCCACGATCTTCGCCACCAATTTCCTGAAAAAATCTCGTAATTTTACCAACCTTGAAAAATTGATTATGTATTTCAAATTTTATATTCGGCGTATCACAAAATACGAAAACCTGCTTTGTTTCATTGTTGATCAACACTTCAAAACTCCCATTTTTCATAAAACATTTCAAAATTCTTTTACCATTGCTCCATATTTCAACTCCTGAATCCGATCTCTCACCGTATGTTTGAACTGGCGCGCTACCTTGATTTCTTAAAATAAACTTTCTATCGCCAACCTTTTCAAAAATTTGTCCTCTATTTTTAGCCACAGTTACAACTTTAATTGCAATTTTATTTGAACTATCTAATCCGAAACGATCTAAGCTTGCAAAAACGATCGCTGAAACAGGAGAACTTGTTTTAACTTTAAACCTACCTAACTCATAAACTTTTGATGTATCAATTTCTCCTGCAAGCGATTTAAAATACTTTGAATCAACAAGCAAAGTTCCATTCACAGAATCAATTTTAATCTCGTTATTCCCGAGATTAATAAGCGAATCAATAAGCTTACAAACTACCTCATTTCTAAAAACCTCTCTTGCAAA
>JBCNVC010000083.1:0-5708 GCA_039630395.1 Candidatus Kryptonium sp.
ATTTTTTTTTTTACCCCTTCTACCCTTTTCTTTAACTTTTTTTTTTTATGTATTCTGGTTTTTTTATACTAAAATTGGTCCTGTTTTTTTTTTTTTTTTTGACACCAAACCACGACTCCAGGATTCTGCTAAAATGTATTGTACCGAGCTCCCTTACACCGTTGAAGAATTAGTTCAAGCAGTGATTGAAACGATCAAAGTTAATGGTTTAAAAAAATGTTACATAAGACCGATTGTTTTTCGCGGTTATTATGAACTTGGTGTTAACCCGCTAAGTTGTCCTGTTGATGTTGTTATCGCCGTATGGGAATGGGGTGAATATCTTGGAAAAGATTCTATTGAGAAAGGTGTGGATGTTAGAGTTTCAAGCTGGCGAAGACCTGCTCCTGATACTCTTCCGATGATGGCAAAAGTTGGTGCAAACTACATGAATTCTCAGCTCATCAAAATGGAGGCAGTCGTTGATGGTTATGCCGAAGGTATCGCTCTTGATTACAACGGTTTTGTAAGCGAGGGAAGCGGAGAGAACATATTCGTAATAAAAGATGAGATAATTTACACACCATTTATAGCGTTGGGTATCTTACCAGGAATAACTAGATCTTCTGTAATTCAAATCGCAAAAGACCTCGGCTATGAAGTTAAAGAGACATTGATACCTCGTGAAATGCTTTATATTGCAGATGAGATCTTTTTCACAGGAACAGCAACAGAAATAACGCCTGTCCGAAGTGTTGATAGAATAAAAATTGGCTGTGGTGAGCCTGGAAAAATTACAAGAAAGATCCAGAACGTTTTTTACGATATAGTTAAAAACGGGAATGATCCATATGGTTGGTTAACATGGGTTAAATAAACAAAGTAGCTGCCCCGCGAGGATTCGAACCTCGATTACCTGATCCAGAGTCAGGCGTGTTGCCAGTTACACCACGGGGCAGTTCAGACAAGTTAAATATATAAAAAAAGGAAAACAATTTCAAATTGATTCAAATTCCTCCCCCTTCCCCGTAAAGGGAAGGGGGATTTTTTTAATAAGCTTCATTTAAATTTAAGATAATATTTACGCCGTGAGGATTTCCCTGATTTTAGTTGCTATATTGAACTTTTTCGTCCAAGACGAGAAATTTGAAATTAAAACTAAACCGATAGTGAAACGAATTATTTTTCTCGGAAATGAAAAGACAAAAAGTGAAATCATAGCAAGAGAATTAACTTTTGCAATTAATTCAGAACTTGACACAAGTGAAATTGAATATAACGAAAATAGAATTTACGGAACGGGGCTTTTCAATAAAGTCAAAATATGGGTCGAAAAAGATTCTCTTGGAGATAGTGTAAATGTTTATGTTTGGGTAAATGAAAGATGGTACATATGGCCGTTTCCGATTTTTGGCTGGAGAGATAGGGATTTAAGAAAATTGTATTATGGAGCGGGGCTGATACATACAAATTTTAGAGGTAGAAATGAGAAAATCATCTTCAGCTTTGCACTCGGTTATGATCCGTGGGTCGAAATTGAATATATAAATCCTTGGATTTTGGGGAGTAAAAATTTATTCTACTCCGCTGAAATTTATTACC
This sequence comes from Candidatus Kryptonium sp., assembly GCA_039630395.1. Lineage (GTDB taxonomy): Bacteria > Bacteroidota > Ignavibacteria > Kryptoniales > Kryptoniaceae > Kryptonium. The sequence goes on from JBCNVC010000083.1 coordinate 1,582, forward strand.
AGCGACTTAAAAGCAGAAGTAAATCTCTTGAGGAAGAAACGGGAGCATTCTATGAAGATAATCTTGCTTTTAATTTTTTGCTTGGCAAAAGATTCGGGCTTTATAAAAGACTGTGGGGAAGCGCTGGATTTAGAAGCGTTTCAACAACAGGTGGCAACTTTGAACTAAAAACGATTTCGCCGTCGGGAACAGATAGAATTTTAGTTTTAAAATCTGGATTTAGGTATGATACGAGAGATATACCAGTTTATCCAAATACGGGATTATTTTTTAACTTTGTTTTCGGATTTAACAAACTTTTAAATCATGGTGCATTTTTCCTTCAAGGTGGCTTTGAAGTTCAAGCATATCAAAGGTTTCTATTAGGGTTATTTGCAGGTAGATTTTTTGTTCTAAATTCAATCGGGCGAAAGATCCCTTCATATTCACGCTATTATTTCGGATATCAGGAGAGATTGCGGGGATATTTCAATGAAATTTTTGAAGGAGAAAATATAATTAAAGGCACGGTTGAATATAGAATTCCAATTATAAAACAAACTTTTGTTAAGTGGGAGAAAGCACCACTTGAAGAATTTTCAATTTTGAGATTTGGGATTGATTTCACTTTCTTTGGGGATATTGGAAAAACTTGGTTTAACAGCGAAAAATTTTTCAAATTGAAATATTTGAAAGGTTATGGGGTTGGAGTTAATTTCTTATTGCCTTATGATTTAATTTTAAGCCTTGAATTTGCGCGAAACGACGAGGGAAGGGGACAATTCATTGTTGATTTCGGGAGCAGGTTTTAATTGCAAAAATTATGCCAGCTTTGAGAAATTGTGAAAAATTGCGATAATTCGGGGTTTTAAAATTTGGAATTATTTTTAAAATTTTTTAAAATTTTGATTGATTTAAAATAAAAAATTGAAGAGGTGAGGGTGAAGAAAAAACATTTGCTTTCGGGCAAAACAATTAATAGAAAACCGATTGAAGCAGATATAAAAATTACAAAGCTTGTAGATGAGTACTTTCAGGCATACAATGCTGGGAGGTTAAGAGAAGCTTGTCAATTATTCGTTGAAAAAATGCTTGAAGAAGATGTAACTATTGGAATGAGCTTAACGGGGGCTTTAACTCCAGCTGGACTTGGTGGAAGCTGTGTGGTTCCTCTCATAAAAGCTGGCTTTGTTGATTGGATTGTTTCAACAGGTGCAAATTTATATCATGACATTCATTTTTCAATAGGACATAAACTTCATCAAGGGACACCATTTGTTGATGATAGAGTGCTTAGAAAAGAAGGGGTTATAAGAATATATGATATTTTGTTTGATTATGAGGTTTTACTTTCAACGGATAAGTTTATAAGAGAGGTTTTAAAACAGCCTGAGTTTCAAAGAGAAATGGGGACATCGGAGTTTCATTTTTTGCTTGGTAAATATGTTTATGAAAGAGAAAAGGCTTTGGGAATAAGGAATATGAGCATTCTTTCTGCTGCTTACAAATACGGGGTTCCTGTTTATGTCTCTTCTCCTGGCGATAGTTCTATTGGGATGAATTTGTCAGCGATGGTTTTAAATGGATATAAAATTAAAATTGATATCGCAAGAGATGTAAATGAAACTGCTGGGATTGTTTATTGGGCCAAATCAACGGGTGGAAAAAGTGCTGTTTTAATTTTTGGCGGTGGTTCACCCAAAAATTTTATGCTTCAAACTGAGCCTCAGATTCAAGAAGTTCTTGGAATTGATGAAAAAGGGCATGATTATTTTCTTCAGATAACAGATGCAAGACCTGATACTGGAGGGTTATCTGGTGCTACTCCGTCTGAAGCTGTAAGTTGGGGAAAAGTTGATCCAAATAGATTGCCTGATGCTGTTGTATGCTATACTGATTCAACAATTGCAATGCCGATACTTACTTCTTATGCGCTTGCTAAGAGGAAGCCCAGAAAACACAAAAATCTTTATCATAAGCTTGATCAGTTGGTTGAAAACTTGAAAAACGCACATTTAAAAGCATTATCAAAGGGAAAAGTAAGGATATGATATCCTTTCTTTAAATCTAAATCCAAAACTCAAAAACGGAGGTTAAAATGCATCACAGATTTCATCAACTTCAGGAATTTGTTAATTCATTACAAGACGATTTTCATAAGTTCTATGAAAAAGGGGTTATGTCTGCTGGGACGCGCTTGAGGAAGAAGATGCAGGAATTGAGAAAACTTGCTCAGGAGATAAGGGTTGAAATACAACAGATTAAGCAGGAAAAGAAAGGCACAAAAAAAGAGGAAAAATCGGAATAGTTAATTTCAAAGGGACACTCTCGTGCCCTTTTTAGACTAGTGTAATATATGTTATCTCGGGCGGACAATTTAACCGTAAAGGTAAACCGACAACTCCAACGCCGCGAGAAACATAGAGGTAAGAGTCTCCGAGTTTGTAAAGTCCCGCTACAAATTTTGAGACGAGCGAGGCTGGCGCTATATATGTATCATCAATTTTTGCAAACACAATTTGTCCACCGTGAGTATGTCCAGAAACAGTTAATTCAATTTGATTTTTTGCGAATTTGGGGAAATCATACGGTTTGTGGGAAAGAAGAAGTTTAATTTTATCTTTCTCAACGCCTCTCATCGCTTTATCAAGGTCTGCACCGTAGCGTAGGTCATCAATTCCAATAATGAAAAGTTTTTGTCCATTTATTTCAATTTTTTCGTGTTCATTTCTCAAAACTCTTATCCCATTTTCTTCCATTAATTTTGTTATTTTCTGTGGCTGTCTCGGAATATATTCGTGATTTCCGAGAACGGCGAAGATGCCATGTTTCGCTTTCAAATTTTTAAAAACATCCACAAATGGATAAATCTCATCCATCTCTGATGTTATGAAATCGCCAGCCAAAAAGATAAAATCAAGATTCAAAGAATTTAGCATCTGAAGATATGGACGCATATCTTCTTCGGTCATAAAAATCCCAGAATGAACATCGCTTATCAATCCTATAGTTAATCCCTTTAATTCTTCGGGAAGATTTTGGATTTTTATCTTGACTTTTTCAACTTTAAAATCGTTTCTCGTTATTGTTCCAAGTGTTGAACCAGTGAAAGCATATGCTGTGATTCCAAAGAAAGCTGTTTGTAGAAATTTTCGCCTTGATCTATTTAGCTTTTGCATATGATTCGTTGGTAATTTTTTTGAGATCGGTTTGAATGATAGAGAAATTAATTTTGAAATCATTAGCACAAGAAATATGAAAATCGTTGCACCTTGCCATATTGAAAGCGGGTATAAAAGTAATGGGGAGCTTATAATTATTTGTTGTTTCAAAATTCTGCTTATAAAAAGCAGAATGACGGGTAAATTGAAGATGATGAAAATTGGTGGGATAAGTTTTGAAAATTTGCGCAAACTTGTTGTCTCTATGTAAAGTGTTAATTGTCTATATAGGTAATATTGAATTCCAAAAATGAGCGAAAGCATGAAGATTGCGAAGAAAAACATGATGAAAATATTCCATTTTTTGGTTAAAATTTAGAAAGCGGAAAAGTTAATTCAAAATTTTGATTTGCTTTGTTTTTGGAAATTTTTTATATTTTAAACGGAAATTTAAGGGCAGGTAGCTCAGTCGGTAGAGCAACGGCCTGAAAAGCCGTGTGTCCGCGGTTCGATTCCGCGCCTGCCCACTTTTTATTTTATATGGGGGAAATAAAGATGTTTTTAACTCTGCGATTTTGAGTGTTGATAAAAATTTTAACCTTTCTTATCTTATATATCGTGTGGTTGAAAAATTAATTAGGAAGTTTCTATGACCGTCACAAAGTTGTTAACAATTTTGTTGATATCATTTTTAACCTTTTCTTTTTGCACTGCTCAGGAGGAAAGTTTTAAACCTTCGGAAAAATATTTCGCTCGGACGATCGCTTATTATGACAATACTGTCATCATAGGTGAGATCGCAAAACCTCCCTCTGAAAAAAATAGGAAATATTTTGCATCGTTAATTGAAAGGCAAATTAAATTACCGAGATTTTACTGGGAGAGTTTACCAGATGAGATAGTATAAAAGTTTATAGATGTTGTTAAAGAACGAAAATATAAGTCCCTGGATGATCTTAATCGTGATGTTGAAAATTAAATTGCTAC
>JBCNVC010000083.1:5718-6288 GCA_039630395.1 Candidatus Kryptonium sp.
ACCTTGCGCCAGAGATTGTAAAAATACTTGACATTAATAAGGAAATTCGGGCTCTTTCGCTTGTTACTGAAGCTGAGAGAAATAGTTTCATCGCAACGAAAGCGAAGTCGCTTGGAATTTCTGCTGAAAAAGTTGAACGAGTTATGAATTCAGGCTATGTTGTTGTTCCATTCATTGAAAAATATCGCGCGTCAAAAGATACTATTATAGTAATTGAGAAAAACAAGCGCAAGGAAAGAAAAGTTAAAGTCCCAATAGTAAGGGTTGAATTACAAGGTGGTTTAACATTTTTCAGGGTTATTTTCCAAGAAAATCAATATTTCGTTAAACCGGAGTTTGCAATTGTTCCAAAAGAGGAAGGAAAATCATTTTCTGAGATAAGAGGTGGAGATGTTGCTGTGGCTGAGGATTCTGCGTTTATGAAGTCAGCGTATGATGTTGTGATGAACTTTGAAGTTACAATTAGAAATGTTTTCAAATTATACACTCCAATTGCGGAGGTTTCTTTTAATAGAGTTAGCTTTCCGCTTGGAAAAAGAGAGGGGATTGGAATTGATGATGGATTTGATG
>JBCNVC010000084.1:0-6133 GCA_039630395.1 Candidatus Kryptonium sp.
TAATCAGCAAACAGAAACACTACTTCAACAAGACCATTTTTCTAACTTCACTAATCCCATTATAAAACAAACGATAGAAGTAAACACCTGATGGCAAACCATTGGAATCAAATCTGATCCTATGTTTTCCTGCCTCAAGCTCTCCATCAACTAAAACTTTTATCTCGCGACCCAAGGCATCATATACAACAAGTTTGACATTTGCTTTTTTCGGTAGGTCAAATTCAATAAATGTCGTCGGATTAAATGGATTCGGATAGTTTTGATAAAGCCTGAAATGCGAAGGAATTTCTCCAAGCCCATTTTTAACAGAAACGATCGGCGGTAAAGAGATAGTATCGCGACTCGTTGATATCGTGAAAACAGCTGAACCGTATGGTTCAAGCGATACATTTATGTTCTGCAATCCATTTCCACTAACCAAGGTATAGCTATTCGTGAATAAGTCGTTGAGGTAATAATTTTGATTAGGATTCACTCCGCCTGTAAATGCTACATAGTCTCTCACATTCAAAGTAACATTCTTAGTTTCTCCGGTGAGATTTACTACAACCAATCCATTTTGGTTTTCGTATCTTTTGACATACGCATAAACTCGCGAGTCACCACTATTAATCATTTGATGTTCTCTACTTCTAAAAGCTGGAAATCTATCCCTTATTAAAGCAAGGCGCTGATAATGCGTTTGTAAAAGTTCTCTATCTGGATCGTTCCAGTTGATTTTAAACCTTCTGCCTTCAAATTCACCCATACCGTTTCCAAATCCAACTTCTTGACCTGCGTAGACAAGTGGTATTCCTGGAGATGTGAAAAGAATTGTAGCTAATGGTTTTGTCCTTCTTAAATCAGTTTGATAAGTTAATGCAATTCTTGCTTCATCTTGGTTTTCCATATATCGTAAGAATTGAGCATTTGGTCCTGGGTAATAGCCATAATTCGTAACTCGGTTGTTTATTTCGTCCAAGCTCAAGGAATAAATGTTTCTGAAGGTATTCCACATATTTCTATCGTAAGCAGCATCAACTCCACCGCCTCTATCAGCGTAAATTATCTCGGTTCCTATACCAGTTCCCGCTGCTTCAGCAAGAAGTAAGATATCAGGTTTAACACGCTTTAAAGTATTTCTAATAGGTATTCCAAAGTTTGCTTCGCCGTATCTTCTTTGAGGACCCCAATAGACATCAAATCTAAATCCGTCAACGCCGACATCTTTAACCCACCATTTCAACATATCAAGCATATAACTTCTCAAGTCAATATCTGACCAATTCAAATTTGCAAGAGACCAATCAGCATAGCGAACATAAGCTGAATCAGGAGCATAAGATTGAGGCAATTCTTCACCGTGGGCAAAAATTGTGTGCTGAACGAAATCCCAATATGGTGAATCTTCCTTGTATCTTCTTATGCTCTGAATCCAAGGATGTCCATCAGCAACATGATTTGGTGTTATATCAAGTATAATTTTTATACCAAGCGAATGAGCTTTGTTTAAAAATTCTTTGAAATCATCCATCGTTCCATATTCTGGGGCTATCTGATAGAAATCAACGATCCCGTATCCAGCACCAACTGCGTCAATCGTATATTGATTTAACATAATTGGCATAAGCCAAATGACATTGTAACCCATTGACTTGACATAATCAAGACGACGAGTTGCTGCTCTTATAGTTCCTTCGGGTGTGAACGAGTGAAGAAAGATAAGATACATCCTTGCATTTTTAACCCAGGATGGATTATCCGCATATCCCGGGAAATAAACAGTTCCATCGGATTTTATTTCAAAGTAATTTCTCGTTGTATCAGCATTTCCAGATGGATCCCGAGCGATTAATGTAAAATAATACTCACCTGATCTTGACGGTTTTTGTATAGTTACGCTTGGTGAAGTAGAACCGTTAACTCCGGGAATCAACTCAGGATTAGTGGAATCTGCAAACCATACAAATGTCAATTGATCGGCGTTGGGATCAGTGCTTTCGGAAGCATCAAGGATTATGTTTGATCCACTTAACATAAATTTAATTTTTGCAACTGGTTTAACATCAACAATTTTATGAATGTTAACCCTATTTGAGTATCCAACCTTTCCAGTATTTGGTATCGTTGCTTTCGCTTGAATTATGTTATCTCCATTAGCAAGATTAACATTAGCCGAAAACCTTCCATTAGAAGCTCCGTAAACACCTGCTACTCCGTTCACTATTATTTCAACATAACTAACTTCCGTTGCTGGTCTACCATCTTGGTGTTTAATTTCGCCACGGATTGTAATTGTTGACTTCCTTGTTTTTCTTGGTTGAGTCGTGATAGTGACAATTGGAATACCAGCCACATCAATTCCGATTTGCCCCGGCGTTATACCAACGAAGCCACGTCCTTCGTTATCTATCGTTGCAAGAATCGGAGATGATCCAACGACATAATAACTTAAAATTTTTCGCTGTACCGCATCATCTACGAAAGCAAGATCAAAAACTTTCGGATTCCCCAACTGATCACTTCCGCCGTTTGCGGATGTGATTTTAACAGGGTTTCCGAGCGTATCAACCAAGAATGAATAAATGCTGTAATAAAATTTTGAACTGAATGAGCCAAGATAATTCACAAGTTCATCAAGGGTAAAGAAAAACTTAATCGTATCAGAAATCAAGGCATTAGAGTTGTAAGTTATATTTCTAACCTTCGTCAAAGGTGATGCTTTTGTATATATCGCGTTAAATTGTGGTCTATTGACACCTGGAGCAATGATAGCATAAATTCCACGATCGCTAAAATCTGGAATCCTAACTTCAGCTGAAAATGGATCAGCAATGAAATTGTCTATTGAACTATTTATCAATAAAACAACCGCAGTGTTTCTTGTTATATCTTTTAAACTTATTTCAAAGAAAATTGTATCTTTCGTTGTATTTGCGTACGCTCTAAATTCTTTTATATCGCACGAGCTTAGGCTGAAACCATTTGGATAAACATAATCACCATCTCCAACATCATCGCCAGTGTTATCAACATATCTAAAACCTGAACCGGACGGATAAATTCCAAAAGATGAATAAGTAACGCCAAGATTGCCGTCGTTGTCCGAGGCTTCAAATTTTAATTCATGTCTTCCAACTGTTAAATTTTGAGCTTGCGCTGTGACTATTTTATTTGTTGCATCGTAATTTGATGGAATTAAATTTCCATCAAGATAAACCTTTACACTACTTGGATTTATTCCCCTTTCCCTTGAGCTGTCGTAAACTTTAGCGATTATATTTATTGTTGTAGTTGTATCAAGATAAATTTTGCCATTTGGTGGATTTGAAACGATAAAATACGGTTTCAAAATTCTTCTAACATTTGCAACTGAATTCCCGTAAGTTCCTCTCGTTACCGGATTATCAGGGTCAGCCGTCCAGATTGAATTGTTCAAATAAAACTTGTACTCATACTCCCCCTCTGTTAACCTCAAAGTTTTCGTCCAAACACCGCGCAAAGAATCATATTGCATCGGATCTTCGCCCCAACCGTTGAATTCCCCACGCAAGGTAACGGATGTGACATTTCTATAACTATTTCTTGAACTTCTCGGATCAAATATAAACTCATATTCTGCTTGATAAACTCTATAAGTCACATCTACAGTGAAGCGTGATGTATCTGAACCTACTCTTCCAGTGGTCGTTCTAACTTCAAGCCGTATGAAATGTGGTCCATTGGAAAGAGGTTGAGCAGGAACATAAGAAAATCTTTGATTTCCAGGATTAAAATATGCGATTCCATTCGGGACAAGGTTCCCATCTATGTAAAGATTTATTTCAGAAATAACAGTGCCAGATGAATAAAAAATATAAGCAGATATTTCAGGTTGATCGCGGTTTGTTATTGTTCCATGCTTCGGAAGAAGATGAAAAACCATCGGGTCAGTAACGATGATTATTGAGTTATTATAATTTGCATAATTTATCCTTGGATTGTTCGGATCGGTTATCCAAGTTTCACCTCTGCCATCGTTGTTTCTATCCTCAACAAATTTATATTCATGTGTCCCTATGCCGAGATTTTCAACCTTATACCAGAGACCACTTGCTGGGTCGTAGTTCATCCTAAATCTTGTGTCAGAAACAATTCCGTTGACATTATTTCCCCAGTTGTTGAATGAACCTGCAAGAAAAACGGCATTAACTGGCGTTTGCGGTTTATAGTAAAAAGTCACTGGAACAGTTTGCGATAAAACAAACTGAGTCAAAATGATAATTAATGAAAGAAGTTTGATCATGGCAAAAGATTATTTGTTTTTTTGTTTCGGGTCAACACACCTAACTATCATCGCAAGGGGTGAAACCCCAAAGTATCTTATTTTATGTTTCCAAGACTGCTTCATCTTGCTCGCAACGACTTTTCGTCGTCATTGCGAAGGATGTAGCCCCGAAGCAATCTCGTATCAACCGAACTATTGCTTTTCGCTCATGAGATAATTGTTTTTCTCTGATAGATTGCTACACTTTGCTTTTAATTATCATTGCGAGGGGGGATATCCCCAAGGCAATCTCATTTATTTTGAGATTGAAGAGATATCCCCTTTACTCGCGATGACTTGAAAATTTTTACTTCATCAAGACCATCTTTTTCACATCAACATATTTTCCTGTGCTCAATTTGTAGAAATAAACACCGCTTGGGAATCCATTAGCGTCCCATCTTATCGTCTTACCATATCCAGCCTCCATATATCCATCATATAGAACTGCAATTCTTTCTCCAACTGTATTGAATATCTCAAGCTTAACATACCCTGATTCAGGCAAATCAAATTTTATTTCCGTCCCGGGGTTGAATGGGTTCGGATAGTTCTGATACAAAACGAACTTACTCGGTATCTCAACACCAGGCTTGGCATATATCGTTCCAATCTCTTGTCTTTGTCCACTCAAACTTACCGCAACTATCTTATACTCATACCCAATACCGTTCTTCACATTATGATCTACATATGTATATCTCTTCCCATGCGCATTTGTCCCGAGTCCTTTTAACTCATCATTTGTCAAATAGCTTGCTATTAATTTATAATCGCTCTCGTTTTCCGCTTTTCTTAAAATCTCAAATCCAGCATTGTCAACTTCGTTTCTCGTTTCCCACACAAGCGTAACTTTTGAATCACCGGCTATGGCTGAAAGAGAAACTGTTTGAACTGATAAAGGTTGGTCATTTAAAAACTGTATGTCAAAATAGAAGTTTATCTCCATATCGCTTACTTCATCCCAAGTATTCAGTCCTGTCGTTGTCACACAATCTAAAGCATGTGGTATATTAGGATTATTATCTACGTCTCCCCAAGTATTATCACTTGTATTTGCTCTATAACTTGAAACAGTGAAGCGAAAAGTAGCATTACCTGGAGCCCCGCCTATGCTAGACCATGGAACTCTCCCTTCTATGGCATCATTAGTAGCGGAAATAGCCGCATCACCTACAAATGATTGATTCCAATTAGCGTCAAAAACCCTCAAATTGGGATTATTAGACCCAAATCTTGTCATAATTAAATACTCCCATCTTGCATTGTTATCAACCTTCGTATCAGCCCAACCACCTAACCACTCCTGTCCACTTCCTGCATTTCTATCTCTATCAACCGAAATTTGAACCATTGGAGCTCCATCTCCAGTCATGCTGTCTTGATCAATATCATTCATCTTGACCAAAAAGTATAAATAAGTATTGTTACTTGAAATTCTTACTTCCATTATGTCAACCCTTTTATCACGATTTGGACTAGCAAAATCATTCCTTTCATCCCCACTTGCATCTCTCCAAATCCATTCATTTAAACCACCAGCGGTCCCAGCACTATATTTCCAAGAATTAACATTAGCTGGTAGTGTTCCAGTCCATTCTTGAGGATTTCCATCAATTGTAATTTGAGCAAGCGAGAAGTTAACTACAAAAAACATCATCCCCAAGATTGAAATTGCTTTCCTCATAGAATTACCCTCCTTTTGGTTTTTTAATTGACCCATAAAAATTTAAAGCGCAAGATAAATATCTGCTTCTTTCTCTTACGCCGTTTGTTGCACCTCCATTGATTTTGTTTTAAAAAATACACCCCCTCCCTAATGACAGGGAGAGGGCTTTAAAAATT
>JBCNVC010000085.1:0-5944 GCA_039630395.1 Candidatus Kryptonium sp.
ACTTTACTACCCAGTATGAATCTAAATTGAATTCTCTAATTAACGGAACAGCAAAATTTTTCTTTTCTCTTCTCCATCCGAATCTTATGGTTGGCATTTTTGTTAGAGACATTTTATCATCGCTTTTCCCTTTTATTTTCAGAACAAAATTTTTGACTTCTGGAGAAATTTTCTGTTTCATCAAAGTTTTTAGTTTTGCCGGAAAATACTCTTCTTCAGTCATACTTACAAAATGCATATGTCTCGAATATATGTGAAAACCTGTTCCACCACTGTATACAAGATAATAGTCGGAATCATAAAGAGATTTCACAATGTTTTTCCATACAGATTCTTTTACAGTAAACTCTTCAATTTCTATGTCGAGATGAATCTGAAAATATAAACCGTTTTTTCCAGCAATAAATATAGGGGATAGATGAATGGCTTTTCCGTCTATTTTGAAAAATAGATCCTTTTTCTCGAGAAGTTTTTCCTTTAGATCTTTAACCTTTGCTTTTGATATGGGCTGTTCAATTACATATTTGTAGAAAGCTATACTATCGCAAAAACTGATTTTTGCCATCAATTCATGTTAAAGCTGATAAAAAAACAGTTTCACTATTTATATAACTTTCTAAAAATTAAACTCTTCTTCTTTTTTCTTACTCTTTTTTTCTTTTGATTCTTCTTTTTTTTCGTTTTCTTTTTCTTTTGTTGTTTTCTCTTTTTCTGTTTCCTCCGTTTGCGTCAAAGAAAGATCTTCCATATTTTTATTTTCTTTTTCCTTTTTCTTTAATTCCTTTGTTTCCTTTTTAACCTTTTTATAAAATTTTTCCTCAAGTTTTAAAATCATCAATTTAACTTTTCTTTTAAGTTCCTGATCTTTTACTTTTTCTTCTATTTCAAGAAGCATTTCCTTAAAGTATTCCACGAGAAACAATTTAACTGTAGCTATAATTACATCAAATCTGTCTTTGTATTTATCAAAATTAAACAAAGCTATAGAAAGAAGTTCCTGAACTTTCATAAGATCTTCGTAAAATTTTACAAACTTATAACTCACATCCATAAGCGTAATATTAAGTTGTAATAAGTTTGAAATTATTTTATTGAGTTCTTTAACAACCCATATTTTTCCTACATCGCTGTATGTTACTATAGCAACATTTGGCGCATTTCCAAACTGCATCTGATCATTGAAAGAAGCATCCATTCCGGTATTATCCATTCCAAAATTCCCCATTCCGGCGCTATCCATCCCAAAATTAGCATCTGCAGGCTGAGTTGGAGTATTGGAAATGTCTTCGGAAACATTTTGATCAAGAGGAGCATCAAAGAAACTATCTTGCTCTATAATATTATACTTTCTCATTATAGACTAAAACCTCCTCCACCAATAGCACCTGTCTCTTCTTCATTGTTAGGTTTTAGAAGTTTTAACGCAAGTTTTTCTACACTCCTCTCAAGGGTTTCTTCATCTCCAGCAAACTCACCAAAGAACCTTTTGAATAATATTACAGGATCCACATCAGCCATTTTAGCAACCTCTGCAAGTTGGCTGAAAGAGGAAGCCATTTCAGAATACCTTTCAAGAAGAAGTTTTATTGGGGGCTTGAATTCTATTCTCACATCTTTACTTAAAGTATTTCCATATCTGTAATAGTATAGTTTTGAAAGAAGTTCTGTAAACATTTCACCAAACTCTCTCTGATATGCCAGTATGGTAGAAGCAAAAACAACATTTTCAGAACTGAGAGTGGCTCTTGTTTCATAACTCTGTTCCAAAGCAAGATAGGCTGGCGGAACTTCAAGTCCTGCAACGAGAGCATCCCTCAACTCTCTCCAGTCATCCATGGTAATATTAAGGTTTCCAGACTGCAAAACATCAACTTCAATGTATCTTTTTCCATTATCCATTGGCATAAAGATCTCTTCCATGGAAGATATGTGGGAAGGTATTTCATCTATTCCATACTGTTCACTGAAAACACCATATCTTCTTCTTGTAAGAGCTCTTATAACCTGCTGTATTGGAGATTGCACATCCCTTGAAGCTCCTCTTTCTACATGGAATATTCTTCTGTCTACACTTCTTGTAATTCTATACAGCAGAATTGAAGTTTCAAGAGCTATTAGAGCTCTTGCTATGTATTCAAGTCCGTAAAGCTTTGAAGTTCCATACGGCAGAAAAGCAGGTTCAGATCCCATTTTTAATTTAAAGTGAACCATTTTACCTGCAGGAACAAATCTCACTCTTGAAGAAAGCGTAAGTTCGTTTCTGTCGGCAGTTTTCAGGTATATTAAAGTGTAGAGAAGATTTATCATTTCCTTTTTTGAGCCTTCTATAACATCGGATAGCTGATTCAGGCGTGTATAATCAATTTTGTAATGAGTAAAAATTTTATTCAAGATTGAATCTGCAAGACTTCTCAAAAAACTTCTAACAGATTTATCATACTCAAAAGAGCTTGGAAGACCTGTGCTGAAAATTGAAAGTGTAGTTGCCTGCTTAGCCGGACCCACAAGCTGTTTTAGGTTTCCGGCTGTCAAAAGTTCTGACATGTCATCTATGAAAACCAGATAACCAAGAACAAAATCCTTATTTCCAAGAACTATAACATTTCCGGGAAAGTGCTGAACCAGTTTTATACTATCCTTTTTTCTTCTTGATTTTTTGGATTCCAAAAGTCTTTCATAAGCATCTGCATTTACAGGTTTAATATTGTTATTCTCAAGAATTATTTCCATATAGCCGTTTTTATACTCCTTTTCCATTTCTATTGCAAATTCTTTAAAACTTTCATTTTCTTCTCTTAAAGCTATTTTTGCAAGCTGATGAATAGTATTTTCATCAACTATTTCCACAAACATATCGCCATATAAAAGTGTATTAAATATTATGTCGTAAGAAATCATGTCAAATTTATAATCCGTCATAATTTCCTGAATCTGCTTTTTCACAACATTATCCACTACAGAGGAAAACTTTATCATGTTTATTATGGTTTTCGTATAGTCATCCGGGGATATAATATTTTGCGTTATTACATGAAGAGCTCTTCTTACATACGGAATCATCTTTGCAATCGCCTTGTATTCTCTATATCTGTATATTCTTTTGTATTCTGGATATACTTGAGGAATTTCTTTTTCAATTAAATCCTCAATATTAAATTTTTTGTCGCCAATTGATATTATGTGGGTTACAAAATCTGACACATTATCAGGGATTTCTTCTTTTAACTTCAAAACTAACTTTGAAAGCGTATCAAGTTGGTTTATATCAGACGACCCAAGAACAGTTTTTTGAAGCCTATTTAAAACATCATTTAAATTTGGCATATTTTTACCCCAAAAAAACTTAATTTTCAAAAAAACTTATCAATAGTGTTCTCTCAATGTAAAATTTAAATTTCCTCATTTTCAAGAAATTCTTCAACTTCAAGAATAACTTTTTCAACAAAACTTTTCTCTTCCTCTGTAAAATAATCTTTCAAAAGATTTTCTACACTTAAACTAATCGAAGTATTGCTTTTTAACTCACTTTCACTTTTTAACAACTTTTCCACTTTTTCTTCTACAGAATAATATATTCTTGAAAGACCAAATTCCTTTACTATTGTGTCTATAGAGTTTATAAGTTTAACATCCTTCAATATTAATTTAACCTTTGCGTAAGGATTTTCAACAAAAAGTTTTTCAAGTTCTGAAAGTTTTATATCATCAATTTTTTCAACTGGAATTTCTACCAATTGACTATAAATGGATTTAAACTTCTTAATGTTCAGTGTATCGGTATCTATAACATGTATGTATTTGTCTGTTCCAAGTTCGTCAGATCTTACACACCATGGAGAGCCTAAATAGTATATGTTTCTGGAAAAGGAATGAAGATGGTAATGACCGCTTACTACCATAGAAAATTTTGAAAGTGCTTCTGGATTTACTGGTTCTCTGTAAGATTTCATTCCTGTTGCATATTCAAACCCATTTATTCCTATGTGCGTAAATAGTATGTAATCCTTCCAATCGTCAAGAGATCTCTCTACTAAAATATCGTGATAATTATAAGGTATCATTACAATTTTTTCTTGATGATCGACATATGGCTCTTCTATAACAGTTACAAGTTTATTATACAATCTCAAAGTAGAATAATATTCTCTTAAATTTTTCTGCTTAAGCTCTATATCGTGGTTTCCAAGAAGTATCACAGTTTTGCATGTTTTTGAAATCATCTCCAGAGCTCTTCCTATACAGTCAACGAGAAAATGACTGTTATTGCTTCTATCAAAAATATCTCCAAGTATAAAAAGGTAATCGGCATTTTCCTTTTTGCAGATTTCAGCAGCATAAAGAAGATTTTGCATAGGATAGTATATACCTTCATAATCATTCAGGTATATATCCATATATTGCCCAGTTTTGAAATGTAAATCTGATGTGAGAACTATTTTCATGACTCAACTCCTTTTAGAAAAAATTTTCAGTTCCATCCTTTTCTTCAATATTTTCAGAAGCCAATTCTACCTGCTGGAATTCTGAAATAGAATTTTCTTCGTCAACAGTTTCATTTTCATAATATTCTTCTTCCGTTTTTTGGAAGTTTTTCACCTCTTTTCCAACAACTCTTTCATACATAAATTTTGAATGAGAATAAAGTATAAAATCTGAATGTTTTTCCAGGAAAAGTTTTAGAGCAAGATAATCTGGATAGCCTGCTCTAACTGAAATGTTTACTATTATTTGTTTGTTTTGAATTTTTCTGTAACTTATTGTAGATCCTTCAAAAGGATTTGCTGCAACACTTATTGTCAATTCGGAAATGATTAAATTATCTTTTGTTCTTTCATCCTTTTTCTGAGGAAAGTGTGCTATTTTTATCACTTTTGAACTGCTTTTTGGATCAATTCTACACTGAATGGAACCAATAGTAATATCCTTTTTTACATCCACTGAAAGAAGTTTTACTACAGTAGCACTTTCTGGAAGTGATAGACTGAAAAACTGGGAATTTTCATAATCGTAAATTTTCATACCTTTTTTAATCTGAGTGACTTTTGTTGGATTAACTGCTGGAGAAAACTGAAATACTGCACTTTTTGACTTTGGTAAATAAGATAGTACAAGTGCTCCTCTTTCACTGTCGTAAATTACATGAAAGTTTAGCATAACATATGCACCTCCTATAAATATTATGTTAAAAAACGAAACTTAAGTTTTACTACAGTTATACTATAAGTATTAATTTATTTTCTAAAAATAAATATAAAAATTTTAAGTTTAACTTACAGTTAACTTACTTACTATTACTTTGTTAAATATAAACTCTATAACAATTTTTGAAAAAATTTTTTAAGGAGGTGAAGATATGAATTCAGGCACAATTAAAGGTTTAATTTTAGAAGCCAACTACAGTGCCCAAAGAATAAGGAGAGCAATGACTCCTACAGAATTTGCAGAATTGCTTACAGAGGATCACAAGTTCAACAGATATGTTGACAGTTTTATCAAGAATCTTTCTATGTCTCCTACTGTTGCATCCGAATTGTTTTAAGCCCACTGTGTGGGATTGAGACTTTTTTTCTGGTAGAATTATATAACCTGGCATGTTTGTTTTAAGCCCACTGTGTGGGATTGAGACTTATACAACACCCACAGACCTTTATGGGTGGCTCCTATCGCGTTTTAAGCCCACTGTGTGGGATTGAGACGAGAGCTTTAGTTTTACTATCATGACTTACACCTCCTGTTTTAAGCCCACTGTGTGGGATTGAGACGAGTAGGTGCGGTCTTGGAATTCGCACCCATTCTATGTTTTAAGCCCACTGTGTGGGATTGAGACTATTGACAAATCCACTGACATAGTGTATATTAATACTTGTGTTTTAAGCCCACTGTGTGGGGTTTAAGGTGAATAACCCTGTCAAAAATAGGGGGATGTGGGAGTTTATATGAATGA
>JBCNVC010000086.1:0-676 GCA_039630395.1 Candidatus Kryptonium sp.
CCAACTTACATTTCCATCAGTCACGAGCGTTTGTTGTTCAGTTTCTATCCGATATTTGTTTCTCTTTTTAAAATAAAACGTCCCAGAGAAAGTTTGTTCAAATTTTGACGCTCCATATTTCAAAGATTGTTCAAATCTCACGACAGCATCATCCACTGCTCCGTATTTTTTCTTCAATTGTTCCACAATTTCCTTGCCAGATTGTGCAAACATAAAACCGTATAGCGAAATCAGGATCAAAAAACTTTTGAAGTGAAGTTTCATATCTTCACCTGTTCCTTATTTGTTTTAAAATTTCTTCAAGTTCAAGTTCACTCTCAATCAATACCTCCCTTGCTTTATTTCCTTCCATTGGCGGACCTACAATTCCCTCTCTTTCAAGTTGATCAACGATGCGCGCTGCCCTCGCATAACCTATCTTTAACTTTCTTTGCAATAGCGAAGTTGATGCCTGTTTGTATCTAACAACAATCTTTGCTGCCTCATCAAATAACTCGTCAAATTCATCACTAACACTAATCTGAACCCTTTGCCTTTCCAACACTGAGGGTAGCTTATAAGGTTCATCATACCCAGGTTGAGAAGCTATGTATTCAACAATCCTTTCAACTTCTTCAATTGAGACAAAAGCATTTTGAATTCTTATCGGTTTCGTCGCTCCGGCCGGTAAATAAAG
>JBCNVC010000086.1:686-5651 GCA_039630395.1 Candidatus Kryptonium sp.
TCGAGCAATTGTTCAGCTCCATTCATGTCAAGAATGGTTCTTGAATCAACTTTTGACGCAACTTGATAAGCAATTCTGGTCGGGAAATTTGCTTTGATTAATCCTGTTATAACATCAACTGAAGGTCTCTGTGTTGCAATTACGAGATGTATCCCAACACCTCGTGCAAGTTGAGCAAGCCGAGTTATCGGTTCTTCCACATCCGTTGACGCAACAAGCATCAAATCAGCCAGCTCGTCAATTACGACAACAATATAAGGCAATTCATAGTGTTGCAATTCTTCTGTGCTTTTGATCTTACCTTGCTTTACTCGCTCGTTATAATCTTGAATGTTTCTAACGCCAGCTTTTGAAAATTTATCATATCTTTCATTCATTTCAAGAACTAAACTCTTTAAAACAAGAACAGCGTTCTCGGGCGTAGTTATTACTTCTTCATCAACATCTGGACAAACGGCGAGATAATGATTTGCAAGCTTACGATAATTTACAAGTTCAACCTTTTTTGGATCAATTATCACAAATTTTACTTCGGATGGAAGAAGTTTATAAAGCAAACTAACAATAATTGTATTTATTCCGACGCTTTTACCAGAACCAGTCGCTCCACCTATTAAAAGATGTGGCATTTTAGCGAGATCATCACAATAAATCTCTCCAGATATAGTTTTACCCATCGCTATTGGGAGAATACCGTTGAAATTTTTAAATTCAGGTGAATCTATAACATCCCTTATTCTAACAATTGCGGGTTTACGATTTGGAATTTCAATTCCAACTGTCCCTTTCCCAGGCATTGGAGCTATCACTCTTATACCACGAGCTGCAAGTGCAAGTGCTATATCGTCCGCAAGCGAAACGATTTCCCTTACCTTTACATCGGCTGCAGGAACAATCTCGTAAAGAGTCACAACTGGACCAGGAGTTATGCTTATTCTTTCAATTTGAATATCAAAATTTGCAAGTTTATTTCGCAAAAGTTCAGCGTTTGTATTAAGTTCTTCTTCATCAGCTATTGCTTCATCATCATTTGGATCAAGTAATTCAATTGGTGGAAGCTTGAAATCAAGTTTCTTAATTTGGTATTTTCTTTTTACTTCTTTATCTAAATCTAAACTCTGTTCCTTCTTTTCTTCAGCTTTTACCTCAATCCTTTCCGGTTCTTCTTTTAATATCTCTTCTTTTGGTTTTACATCTTTTACCTCAGGATGTAATATCACGACTTCGGTTGGTTTTTGAAATTGTTTTTGTTCAAGCTTTGATATCTTCAGATCAGATGACCTTTCGAGCTTTCTTTTACCTTTTTCAAACTTCAATCTCTCCCAAAATGTTGAAATTTTATCACCGATGCTTACCGCAATACCGTAAAAGTTAATTTCCACAACAAGACCGAGGAAAATTAGAAAAGAAACAAGAGTTATGAATAGGCTACCGAGCTCACCAAAAAGCTTAATCAAAATATCAGAAACATAAAGACCAACTATACCACAAACTTCGCTTCTAAATTCATCCGTTCCAAAGATCAATTTTAAATTTCCAAGAAACACAGACAAAAGAAAAGAAAAAATTAAAATATAAAATGTCCATTTTGCTAATTCTCTTCTATCTTTGTCAAAAAACAAAAAGAGCCCCCATAAAATTAAAACCAAACCTATAAGAACCGAGCTATATCCAAAGGTATAATTTATAATGAAAAAAGAAAGTTTTGCCCCGATGAATCCGAGCCAGTTGTGCGTTCTCTCAAGTTTTTGTCTTACCTGTTCATCCCCTGTTAAGATTTTGCCAATTTCAAAGATTGAGACAAGATTCGCTTGATCTTTTGGAGTATATGATAAAATACTCAAAATGAGAAACAAGCCAAAACTGAAAATTAAAATAGAGAAACCTATCCTATACCGTGAGAAGAAAGCTTTACCTTTTGAATTTTCTTTTCTTTTTCTGTAATCAATGTTTCTGATTTGTGAGGTCATTTTAAGACTGATTGATTATAAAATTTTCCACTTTAAAAAAATTACTTAAAAAACGCATTTATTGCAAAAATTAGTCCTCCTCAAGCGAGTTCAATATGTTTACATAACTCATATATCTACGCTTATCAATCTTTCCTGAATGTACTGCATTTTTAACAGCGCAATCAGGCTCATGAGTGTGAGTGCAGTTAGAAAACTTACACATCTCTACGAACTTTCTAAACTCTGGAAAATAAAATCCAAGTTCAGATTTTTCTATTCCAGCAAGACCAAACTCTTTGATACCAGGGGTATCTGCTATAAATCCACCAAATGAAAGAGGGTGAAGTTCCGTATGGGATGTCGTATGTCGCCCTTTGCCGGTTTTCTCACTTACCTCCGTAGTTCGTACATTTAAACCAGGCTCAATTGCATTTATTAAAGCAGATTTCCCAACTCCAGATTGACCCACGAAAACGCTTGTTTTATCTTTAAGTATTTGCTTTAAGAGATCAAGTCCTTCGCCAGTTTCAGCACTTGTTTTTATAATTTCATAGCCCACCTTCTTATTGTAAACTCGAACGAAATCGTTAACCTCTTTCCGCTTTTCTAACAAATCAATCTTGTTAATGCAAATTATCGGTTTTATCTTGTTCCTTTCACTTGCAATAAGTAATCTATCCACAAATCCCCAAGGAACATAAGGCATGTTAAAAGAGGTCACAACTATTGCTTGATCTATATTTACTACTATGATATGTTCGAGCTCTCTTTTACCAACTGCTCTCCTATAAAGTTTATTAAACCTTTCAAAAACCTCTTCAATTACACCAGTTCCATCTTCCAGAACTCTAATTTTAACATTATCTCCAACCACAACTGGACTTGTGCTTACTTTATCCTGAAGCCTAAGTTTACCTCTCAATTTACATTGAACAACCTTATTATCAATCTGAACATTAAATATAGCCCCGTGAGCGCTAATAACTTTTCCAATCAAGGATTCCTCTTTCATAACACCTTCTTTTTTTCTTAAAAATTAACTTCCCAGTAGCAAAATTCAAAATATTATCTTTTAAAGCTCTGGGTGGCTCAAAAAGCTATTTCAAAATTACATAATTTTCTTTGTAAAAAATACAAAATTTGCTATTTATTGTGATAAATTTTGCTTATTTTTCAAGATTTTTATCGTGTTTTTTTAGATAATTTAGATTGGCATTTTAATTGTAATAAATTTTCGTAGAAACTTAAAAAATTAAGGATAGCCAAAAATGCTTAAAAAAATTTTAAACATAATCGCTATAATAGCAGGTTCTGTCTTCCCAATAAATGCTCAAAATTTACTTTATTTAGAAAAAAATGATAAGCCAAGTTCACAAAATATAGAAATAAATCTTGTCTTGTCAAACACCGATACGGTTGCGGGGATACAAGCAACTATAAAATTAAGTAAGGCAATTATCAAACTTGATACAATTATTGCTTCAAGGAACGACCTTTTGTTTAAATATTACTCCCCCGATAGCATTACAACCAACTTTATTTTCTTCGCAAGTTCAGGACATGAGTTCAAACCTGGAAAAATGACAATTGCGAAGATAAAATTTAAATCTCTAAACTACGGCAAAAATGACAGCGTAAGTATAAATTTTGAAAACTTACTCATGATAGCCCCGAAAGCCCGGAAACTGAATGCGACCGCACTTGGATTAACACTTAAACTCGAAGATGAAAAAAATAAACATGTAGGGATAAAATTTAACATTAGCTATTCATCAATTATCGTTTGGCTAAAAAATACCGAACAGATAAAAAATCTTTCAGTTGAATTTAAAATCAGAAACGGTTCGGTTGCCGAATTTGTTTCGCTTATGCCTAGAAGTGCTGGATTTATGAAAATGAACTACGAGATAAAAAACAATTTCGTTCATATCAATTTGTTTGCAAAAGATTCAAATGGTCTTGAGCCAGGAGAAGGTGATATATTTTTCATAACAGGTAAATTTAACAGTACAGATAATCCTAAGTTCAAAAGGAACATTTATGATACCAGATTTTAAACTTATTGCAACTGACATTTATCCAATAAACTTTAAATTAGAACAAAATTATCCAAACCCATTTAACCCAGCAACGACAATTAAATTTATAATGCCTAAGGAAGCAAAAGTTCAAATTGCTGTATTTGATATAACTGGAAAGATAGTTAAGGTTTTAATTATGAAAAGCTACCCGCAGGAGAGCATTTCATAGTTTGGGATGGAACAGATAAAAATGGAACAAGAGTAAGTTCGGGAACATATATTATTTACAGAATGATCACTGATGAATTCGTAGATTCCCCAAAAATGGTATTTACAAAGTAAAGTTAGGGGCGGTTGTTTCCGCCCCTTTTAATTTATAACCCCGATCTCAATCCAAGCATAACCTGCATAGATGAAACGCGCCATTTTACATTTTCAGCAACATTTGTTAAACCATAGTCGTATCCTATCTCTGCAAATACCTTAAAATCACCTATCTTCAAATCATACCCAATCCCAAACGGTACGCTTAACCTTAATTCTGGAGTTTCAGTTTTAAATTCTCTTAAAACAACTCCTCCACTTTTAATTCTCTGCTTGATTTCAGTGCTAATTCCAAGGTTTAAGCCGAAAAATGAGTAAAAATTATACGAACTCAATTTTATCACCAAATTTGTAACTGCATATGAAAGCCTAACTTCATTCCATATGTTGCCACCCCTAATTTTAAAGTTCCCATGTTTTTGATCGTAAAATGCATTTACGGAAAGGATAAACCAAGGCTCAATTATACCTTCAAATCCAATTCCTACAACATTACCATCTCCATGTGTGCTTTCATATACCACATTTTCTTGCTGTATGGAATGAAAGTTCATGTTTCTACCAGCGAAAACATAAAGCCAATACATTTTTTGTTTTTCCTTTTCTAATTTTCTCTCAATAATTCTCCCCTGAGGCTTTCTTTCACCCTGCGGTTGAGGTGGTTGAGC
>JBCNVC010000087.1:0-5416 GCA_039630395.1 Candidatus Kryptonium sp.
GGGTTCAATTTCTGGATATGCTTCAGCCATTATTTCAACGACTTTATCAACAAGTTTATAAATGAAAGGCTCATGCATATCAAGGTTTCTTGCATATCTTGAAGCGCGTCTTAAAATTCTGCGGAGGACATAACCTCTTCCTTCGTTTGATGGAACAGCTCCATCTGTAATTGCAAATGTTAACATTCTAATATGGTCTGCGATCACGCGCATTGCAATTTGATATTTATCCCCAAAATATTCTTTTCCAGTGAGCTTGGAAATTTCTTCTATCAGTGGTTGGAAAAGATCTGTGTCATAGTTTGAATTGGTCCCTTGAAGTACTGCGACAATTCTTTCAAGCCCCATTCCAGTATCAACATGTTTTGCAGGGAGAGGTTCAAGTTCACCTTTCTCGTTGCGATTAAATTGAATGAAAACGAGATTCCAAAGCTCTCTAAACCTTAAACATCCATCAACATTTACACCACATTTGTGGTTTTTATTGCATACACCTTCACCGAGGTCAATATGTATTTCTGAGCATGGACCGCAGGGACCTGTATCTCCCATTTCCCAAAAGTTTGATTTCTCATCGAATCTCAAAATTCTACTGGGTGGTATATCGGTTACCTTTTTCCATAATTCTTCAGCTTCATCATCATCTTTAAAAACGGTTGCATACAATCTATCCTTTGGAAGATCCCATTCTTTTGTGAGAAGTTCCCAAGCCCATAAAATCGCTTCTTCTTTATAATAATCTCCAAATGACCAATTCCCAAGCATTTCAAAAAATGTATGATGATATGTATCTTTCCCAACTTCCTCAAGATCGTTGTGCTTTCCACTTACGCGAATACATTTTTGATAGTTTACTGCTCTTTTATATGGTCTTGTCCCTGTTCCGAGAAATACATCTTTAAATTGGTTCATTCCAGCGTTTGTGAAAAGTAAAGTCGGGTCATCAAATGGAATAACGGGCGATGATGGGACAAATGTATGTCCTCTTTTTTCAAAAAATTTAACGAAAGATGTTCTTATCTCTTTTGCTTTCATGGTCTATTGTTAAAAAATTTGTTTTCCTTTCTTAAAATCTAACAAAAGGTGGGCTTTCTTGCAAATCAGATGCAGTTCCGTTATCCCCGCTGAACTCTGTAATTTGGGAGTATGTAAATTATCTTAGAAAACAAACTTCAAAAGAATCATTGCCCCAATTATCAACAATGTGCAAAAGATAATTATTGTTGGATAACCTTTAAGGGATTGAATTGGCTCGTTTAATGAATTTATGATTGATACAATATCTTGCTTTTGATTCTTCATCTCTTTTGAAATTTCTGTCTTTAAAACAGCGATCGTTTCAGTTATGTCTTTTTTCAGTGATTTGGACAAATTGGGAAACTCAGCGGTTAGGATAGCGATTTTTTCAAGTAAATTTCCCATATTGTTTTGAACTTCATACTGTGAAGTTGCAACCTCATCAAATACATTTTTTATCTCTTTTATCTGATCATCTATTGATTTTAAACTTTCATCAAATTTTGCTGAAGATGTAAATGTAAGTGAGCTTGTGTTTAAGGCTATATCCTCTGAAATTTTTCTCAATAAGTTAAGGTTATCTTGGATTTCTTGAGAGAAAACTTTTAAAAATTCAATATCAGGGAATTCCGGGACTATAAATTCTTTTCCGACCTGTTGAGATGATTTAATCTCTTCTATTTTTGCGTTGATGTCCAAAAGTATTTGTGAAAAATCAACTTGTGGAACGGTTACCTCCCTTGGCTGGACATTTTGATAAATGTTTTTAATTTCAGCTATATCCTGATTTATTGAATTAAGAAGTTGGAAAATTTCATTTTTAAATTCAGTTAATCCAGAAATATCAATGTTTCCGTTTATTTTAAGCGAGTCTATTTTCTGAGCGATTGAATCTTTAAGTGTATCGGCGATCGTTAGGACTTTTGAATCAAAATTTTGGAGAGTGGATTTGATCATTTCGTCTATTTGACGATTGATCTCGCCGCTGATATTTGAATAGAAATTTTGAATTAAATGAAGAATTATTTAAATTACTGAAAGTTTGTTTTTAAACTCGTTTAATTCGCTAAGCATCGGTGAGAAAAGATATGGAATAAGATCGGCGTTGTTTACAAAAAATGTTTTAAGATCGTTTTTAGATAGAAATTCGTAAAAGTCCTTACGGTATTTTTCAAACTCCGAGATTAATGATGTATTTAGTTCTGTAAATTGTTGATTTATTTCGGCGAGCTTTTGGGTGAAGAAGTTGTTAATTTCAAGCACTTTATAGCTTAGGGTGGTGATTCTGGTTATAAATTCGGAGTTTAAAATTCTAAACTGCTCTTTGAGTGCTTCAAGTTCTGCTTTTAAATTAAGTTTTTCTTCAAGATAATTAAATTTTGACTCTTTTAGCTGTAAAAGTTTTGCTTCAATTTCCCTTTCAAGCGCTTCAAGTCGGTCGGCGAGAAATCGCTGAAGCTGGTCATAAGTGACATAATTGTTAGTTGGTCTTAATTCTTCCAGCGGCATTTTGATCTCCGCTTTATATTTTGCTCTTCGTTTAATTATAATAAATTATTTAACAAATGTCAAGTATCTTATGTAAACTGAAATTTCAGGGATTGATTTTAGCCTAAAGGTTGGACTAACCTTTCTTTCTTGTTTTTCAAGGAAAGTACAGTTTCAAGATCTGGGTTTCCCTGATGAATAGATAAAATTTGTTTCTGCTTTTATAATTTTAAGAACTGATTGACTTTTTGAATTGCTTGATTTATATTTAAGAGGAAGTTTAGTCAAAAATTTAAATAGGAGGTCAAAATTGGACTTATTTGATAAGTGTTATGCGTTCAAAAGGCATGAAGAAGTTAAAGCAATGGGGCTTTATCCTTACTTTCAGCCTATCTATGAGAATTATGGACCTATTGTTAAGATGGATGGTCGTGAGATCATAATGGCAGGGTCTAATAATTACCTTGGTCTTACAACTGATCCACGAGTTAAAGAAGCTGCAATTGAAGCGATCAAAAAGTACGGGACAGGGTGTTCTGGTTCAAGATATTTGAATGGAACACTTGATATCCACATTAAACTTGAAGAACAACTTGCGGACTTTGTAGGTAAAGAGGCAGCTCTTTTGTTTAGCACTGGATTTCAAACTAATCAAGGAGCGATTGTCCCTCTAATTGGAAAGGATGAATATGTTATTTCAGACAAAGACAATCATGCAAGCATAGTTCAAGGGACGCTTATATCTAAAGGTTTGTGGGGTAGTGATGTTCTTGTTAGATATAGGCATAATGATATGGAGCACCTTGAGGAGGTTATATCAAAATTACCGCGCGAAGCTGGGAAATTAATTGTAACAGATGGGGTGTTCAGCATGAGTGGAAACATTGTGAATTTGCCTGAAGTTGTCAGAATAGCTAGAACTTATAACGCACGGATAATGCTTGATGATGCTCATGGACTCGGTGTTTTAGGTAAAGGTGGAAAAGGGACGGCGAACCATTTTGGACTTGATGATCAAGTAGATATTATTATGGGCACATTTAGCAAAAGTTTTGCGTCGCTTGGCGGATTCATAGCTGGTGAGAAACCAGTTATTGATTACATTAAACATCATTCACCGGCTTTAATCTTCAGTGCAAGCATGACCCCTCCACAGGTTGCTTCTGTTTTAAAAGCACTTGAAATCATAAAAGCTGAACCTGAAAGAATTGAAAGATTGCATTACAATGCAAATAAAGTTAGGCAAGGGCTGAAAAGTCTTGGCTTTAATGTCCTTGATGGACAAACGCCGATCGTTCCAGTTGTGATCGGAGATGATTTGTTAACATTTAAGTTCTGGAGAATGTTGTTTGACAATGGCGTCTTCGTAAATGCGGTTATAAGCCCGGCAGTCCCACAGGGAATGCAACTTTTGAGGTTGAGCTTTATGGCAACTCACGAAGACAAACATCTTGATATGGTAATTGAAAAGTTTGAAAAAGTTGGGAAAGAACTTGCCTTGATTGATTAAAAAATAAACGGTTAAACAAATGTCGATTGAGATTCGCCAGGTTTCATCCCGAAAAGAGATGTCTTCCTTTGTTAAATTCCCTTATCATCTTTACAAAAACCACCCTCAATGGGTTCCTCCGCTTTTGATTGAACAGAAAGAGCTCGTTGATGTTAAGCGGAATCCTTTTTATAAGCATAGCGAAGCTGTATTTTATTTGGCATTTAAGAATGGACAAGTTGTCGGAAGGATCGCTGGTATTTTGAATCATAATCACAATAATTTTCATAATGAAAACATAGGATTTTTTGGTTTTTTTGAATCTATAAATGATAAAAATGTGGCTGGGAAACTTTTTGAAGCTGTTGAAAATTGGGCACGGAAGAAAGGTTTGGATGAGATTAGAGGTCCAGTAAATCCTTCAACGAATGATTCGTGTGGAATTTTGATAGAAGGCTTTGACAAATCCCCGTGCGTTATGATGCCATACAATTATGATTATTATCCTGATCTATGTGAAAGCTACGGATTTGAAAAAGCTAAGGATTTATACTCTTATTACATCTCTCAGGAAATGTTAACACCTAAGATAATGCAAAGACTTGAAAATGGAGTTGAACTTGTTTTAAAAAGAAAAAACGCCGTGATTAGAGCGGTTAATTTGAAAAATTTTAATGAAGAGGTAAAAAAAGTTAAAGAAGTTTACAACAACGCGTGGAGCAAGAATTGGGGCTTTGTTCCTCTTACCGATGACGAGATAAATCATATTGCAAAAGGATTGAAACAAATAGTTGTCCCAGAAATTGCTTTATTTGCGGAGGTCAATGGGAAACCGATTGGTTTTTCTCTTTCTGTTCCTGATATAAACCAAGCGTTGAAAGGTCTAAATGGAAGGTTGTTTCCATTTGGAATTTTCAAATTGATGCGAAATATGAAAAAAATTACGATGATCCGCGTTATGATAATGGGATTAGTTCATGAATATCGCCTCTCTGGAATAGACGCAGCATTTTATTATTACACAATAAAAAATGGAATTGCAAAAGGTTTCTCCGAAGCTGAGCTTGGTTGGGTTCTTGAAGACAATGAACCAATGAAAAGGGTTGCCGAAAACCTCGGCTCAACCCCATATAAAAAATACAGAATCTATACAAAAAAATTAAGGTGAAGCAATATGCCTCTACCAAAAGTAGAAAAAATTTGGATGAATGGAAAATTGGTTAACTGGGATGACGCAAAAATTCATGTGTTATCCCATGTCATCCATTACGGAACAAGCTGGTTTGAAGGAATCAGGTGTTATGATACTCAAAAAGGTCCAGCAGTTTTTCGTCTTTATGAGCACATAAAACGACTCTACGATTCCGCTAAAATGTATCGTACTGAGATCCCTTATACTATTGAAGAATTAGTTCAAGCGGT
>JBCNVC010000088.1:0-234 GCA_039630395.1 Candidatus Kryptonium sp.
AAAGTTGTTAGGTTATTTAAACATGTTGCTGGGGGAAGAACAACATTTTCGGTTTTTGCAGGTAATCAGGATGGAGATAACAAACCGAATTTATATATTGCGGGTCCAACCGGGCGCGATATAATTGAAGTAACTTATAATGGTGGAAACATTTTAGATTCAAGCAGTTATTCAGTTAGAGTTCTATATTCTGGAGATTCCCTTGATGCGATAACCCCAACGGCGAATGTTAGA
>JBCNVC010000088.1:244-5275 GCA_039630395.1 Candidatus Kryptonium sp.
ATGAAAATTTGTTTGTTCCTCGTATTGCTGTTGGTCCGAGTGTTGATCTTGATAAAAATATGAAAAGAGAAATCGTGTTTTGTTATCAAAGTATTCCAGATAGCATCACGATGAAATATTTAAGATTTGATCGAAACACCAATCAGTTCATAGTTGATTCCGTTGTAAGAGCGGTAAATAGGTTTAATCGAAGAATAATCAGAGTTCTTGAATCTGATGTTCCAACGGGAATTAGAGTTAGAGATATAGTCACTATAACGCCGGATGATTATGAACTTTATCAAAATTACCCAAATCCATTTAATCCATCTACGAGTATATCTTTCTATCTGCCTGTTGATAAAAAGATAAGCTTGATAATATATGATGTTTCAGGGCGCGAGGTAATCAGGTTAATTGACGA
This sequence comes from Candidatus Kryptonium sp., assembly GCA_039630395.1. Classification (GTDB taxonomy): domain Bacteria; phylum Bacteroidota; class Ignavibacteria; order Kryptoniales; family Kryptoniaceae; genus Kryptonium. The sequence goes on from JBCNVC010000088.1 coordinate 648, forward strand.
GCAAGAATTTCCGAAAGGGAAACATACTGTCGTTTGGGATGGAAAGGACAAAGACGGGAAACATGTTGCAAGTGGAACCTACTTCTACAAACTTAAGTTTGGAAACTTTGAAAAGACGAGAAAAATGATGCTTGTTAAATAGTTTAGTTTGGAAGGTTGATTTTTGAAAATTCAAGGGGGCGTGAAGATGTCACGCCCCTTTTTGGTTTATTTGTAAATTTTTAGTGTCACAACGGAATGAGGTTTAACTTTTAAGGTAATTTTTTCTTTTGAAAATTTGATTTCAGATTTGTCTTCCTCAATGAAATTTGAAATGAAAACCTTTGAAGGGACAAATGGAAGAATAATTTCTCCTTCTGTGTCCTTCCCTTGAGATTCATAAAATTGAAGCGTCCATGCGTTTGCATCCTCAGATTTTTTTAAAACTGTCAAGATCAAATTTTCAGGTGTCAATTTAACAAAAGAATAGTTTGAAACAGGTAAATTGCCAGAGTGTTTATCTGTAAGAATTGGGATTAGTGGATTATTGAAATCATAGGCAATGTTTGTTGTTTTTGCTTCTTTCCATGTCCCTTTGTGTGGATAAAGAGCATATTCAATTGTATGAAAACCTCTATCAGCAGTTGGATCTGGCCAGTTAGGCGAGCGTAAAAGTGAAAGTCGCATAAGCGAACCTTTGCAATCATAACCATATTTTGAACTATTGATCAAACTAACACCATAATTTTTTTCTGATATATCAGCCCATCTTAAAGCAGGGACCTCAACTTTTGCGCTATCCCAGGAGTTTCTCATCTGTGTTGACCTTTGAATGTAGCCATATGGGATTTCATATGTGGCGACCGTATCTTTTACTGAGAGTGGAAAAGCGACTTTAAGCATTATATTTTTCTCCCACCAATCAACATCTACTCTAAAATCAATTCGTTCAATTTTGTCATAGAGAATTATATATTGAGTAAAGAAGCTTGTGGGAAATGTTTCAGTTGGTGGATATGATTTTGTATCAGGTTTTCGGAAATCTCTTTTAATTTTTAAAACAGAACGAATGGGTCCAGATTCAACCACCTCGCAACCTCTGAAAGTTGATTGAAGCTCAACGCCTGTTAATCCCACATTCCAAGCATCCCAAGCCGACGGTTTATCCTCAAGAAGTTGAAGTTTATTACCAGGGGCGGTCAAAATTTGTTTGTCGTATCTTTTGTCAAAAATCCCGCTTATCCAGCCGTTCGTCGTATCAATTTCAACTTTGAAAAACTTATTTTCAATTGTTGATTTTGCAATTTTAAGTTCTGTTTCAAATTTTGTGGGTTTTTGCTTTTTGAGTATATAAGTTTTGTAACCTATCGGTGGTACATTTTCAGCAATAAAGATAATTTTTCTTTTACCTTCTTCTATTATGTTTTGAGATACGATCTCTCTGCCAGACAGATCAAAGATTGTGTATTCATTTTCATCAAAAGGTTTAGTCTCAAGTTTAACAATGTCTGTCCTCTCCCATGAACTTGGGTTGAAGATTATTATCGGTTCACCGTCTTTGATTTCATTTGTGTTTATATTTTGGGCGATCTTTTCAAGCGAACTTTTGATCTGAAATTTTGTAAAGTTTTCAACTTCTTCATAATCTTTTTTCGCATCAAAATAAACTTCTCTTATGCTTGAACCTGGAAGTATATCATGGAATTGGTTGAAGATAAACTTGAGCCAGTATTTTTCAAATAATTGATTATCGTAGTTGAAATTAAAAAGCGTTGCGATGGTTGAAAATTTCTCACTGTTTGAAAGAGCGGTTTCAAGTTTACGGTTGTATTTTTTTATATCTGAATGTGTTGTATATGTTCCTTGATGATATTCAAGGTAAAGTTCATCTTTCCATACAGGTAAGTTCTTGAGGTCCTTTGTTTGTAAAGTTTTGAAATAATCAGAGACAGTGGAAAATTTTATCTCTGGGAAAATATAAAGTTTTTTAAGATTTTCAATTCTTTTTAACATCTCTTCTGTCGGACCACCTCCATGGTCTCCAACACCAAAAAGAATGAGTAGTTCTCTAAATCCAGTGTTCGCTTCAAATTGTCTAAGCCAGTCAATAAGACGAAACGGATTTTCAATCGTGTTGACATAACTAAATGGGAAATATGTTAGGACTCTTGAGCCATCTGGGCTTTCCCACCAAAATAATCTATGTGGGAAAACATTTCTCTCGTTCCAGTTAAGTTTCTGTGTTACAAATGCAGTTATATCAGCTTTAGCGAAGAAAGTTGGGAGTGTCCAAGTGTAGCCGAAAGAATTTAGAATCCAACCTATGTCTGGCTTTACACCAAGAACTTTTTGAAAATATCGTTGTGAATATAATAAATTGTGCATCCATGATTCGCCACCAGGAAGATTGCAATCTGGTTCAATCCATGTTCCCCCAACAACTTCCCACTTGCCGAGATTTATTTTATTTTTTATTTCAGAAAAAAGATCCGGATAAAGATCTCGTATCCATTCATAATAAACAGCGGAACTTTGGGTATAAGTCAATGAGGATATTTCCGCATAAGATTTATAACTGAGTTGAAGGTATTTTTGCAAACTTCAATTGTTTCTTTCACCCTCCAAAGCCATGCAGCATCAATGTGAGCGTTTGAGACGAAAATGAGCGTGAACTTTTTTGAAAACTCGCGGATAGGTTTAAGTTTATTAATTACTTTTTCAACGGAGGAAGTGAAGTTTTCAAAATCACCTTTTGAAAGTGAGGATAGATCAATTTCAACGGAACTGTTTTGTAATAAATTATTTAGTTTAATTCTTTTCTCTCTTTTGATGGTTGATTTGTCAATTTTGGGATCATGTCTCGTCATATCGTTTGTTTGATATGTGTCAAAGCTTAAGAGTTTTTGAGCGACTTTTAAACTTAAAGACAAATTTTTGATCTCGTCCACTATCTCTTTGATGCTTTCAATTTCAAATTCAGCTCTTAAAAGTCGCAATGGTCCGCCTGTGTTAACTGCTTTAATCGCAAAGGTAAGCTCCTGCCCGGGTTTAGCTTCATTTGTTAAGTCAAATTCACCATCCCATGGTATATGTCCAAAATATTTCTCATTAACCCAGAGATATCCATGATCATCAACTGAAACCTTGAAAATTATCTTCCCATCGATTGCTTTACCAAGAAATTTTTCGGGGATCTTGAACTTTGACCTTATCCAACAAGAATCAATATAAACCCTCTGCCCAAGTTTTAAGGTATCCCATTTTGAATCATCATATTTTACCTTTGTTGGTTCATCTGTTTTCAAAGCAGAAACACATTTAATATCTGGACTTATCTTCCAAATGCGTATTGAAATTGTGCTTAAGGAATCAAGAATTGAGGTTACGCTATCAACCTTTGATTTCGTTTGGGAAATTATTGAAGTGGAAAAAATGATAAAGAGGATAGTTAATTTTTTGAACATTTTAACTGTGCCTTTTGTTGTTTAGATTTGATGTTTTGAATGTTTTGTTTATCTATTGAATCAAAATTTTTTTATTGTTCTTGTCCTTACACAAGAGTAAAGCACAAAGCATTTTTAAAGGGCAATCTATGTTCTATCAAGGACTTCTCTTACTTTTAAAGCTATAATTTCATAAGAGTATGGTTTCTGTATGATATCAAAACCTTCAAGGCTTAAATTTAAGCCGTTTAAGCTATATCCAGTTGTGAATATTACCTTTATGTTTGGTTTTATCTTAACCATTTCTCTCATTGCGTCATAACCATTCAAAATTGGCATAACTATATCAAGGATGGCAAGTTCAATTTCATTAGATTTTTCTTTAAATATCTCAACTGCTTCAAGACCGTTACTTGCTGAGTAAACTTTATAGCCTAAATTTTGAAGTATTTCCGTAATTGTTGTTCTCAATCTTTCTTCGTCTTCGGCAACAAGTATCGTTTCAGTTCCGCCCCTTATTTCGGGTTTTTGTTCTTCTTTTTCAATTTCTTTTTCTTCTTCATAAACTGCTGGGAAGTATATCCTGAAAGTTGTTCCTCGTCCAACTTCGCTATAAACATTTACAAATCCTCCATGCTGTTTTACGATGCCATAAACTATTGAGAGCCCAAGCCCTGTGCCATGTGGCTTTGTTGTGAAAAATGGTTCAAAAATTTTAGGTAATATATCTTTCTCTATACCAATTCCATCATCCGTAACAGAAAGAACAACATAATCACCAGGTTTTGCATCGAGATGAAAATCGGGGTATTCTTGATCTATATATCTTGTGTATGTTTCAATTATTATTTTTCCTGCCTCGGGAATTGCTTCCTGTGCATTAATTATTAAATTCAAAAGAACTTGGTTGATCAAGGCTGGATCTGCTTTGATGTTTGGAAGTTTTGGGGCGAGTATAAGTTCAATTTTTACATTCTCGCGAAGGGCTTTTAGCATCACTTTTGTGAAATCGTTTATTATACTGTTCAAGTCTATTACTTTCATAACAGCGGGTTGCTCTCGGCTGAAGATGAGAAGTTTTCTTGTGAATTCGCCAGTTTTCCTTATCGTTTGTTCAATTTCGTTAAGTTTTTCTTTTGCTTTTTCTATATCTTGTGCTAAAAATCGTCGGGCAAGTTGTGTGTTTCCAAGTATAACTGTTAAAGC
>JBCNVC010000089.1:0-5149 GCA_039630395.1 Candidatus Kryptonium sp.
TAATGGTAATGGTTGGAAGTTTTATGATTCAGAATTAACTCTTACGTCTGGGTGTGAGATATGTGATGAAACAGACGTTGGGGCAGAGATTCCTGCATATGTTGAAATGAATGACATAGACGATCAGGAAAGACAAGAACGTAACGAGGAGTTTGAAAAATTAATTAAGAATTCTACCGTAGGAATAATTGGTCGTTCACGAAACAGTTGTAAAAAAGTAAAGGATTATGTTACAACAACTTCTTCTGAGATTTTTTTTAGAGATAGGGCAGGGTTTGATATTAAGGAAGAAAAAGAAATATTGTGGTTTGACACAATTCTTAAACTAAAAACTGGTGAAACTACTTCTTTACAGTTGTTAGCCATGTTAGAACTTAAACAATTGCTGGAGTTAAATAAAGAAGAAAAAAATACCAGCACTCAGGAAGAAAAAAACAATACCAGTGAAGAACAGAATGAAAAACAAAAAGAAGGTCAAAAGCTGCTAAAAGAAATAATATTTAAAAAAGATTGGATTTTAAAATTGATGAATCGAGTAGAAGATTTAGTTGGACAAAATGTTACATTAAATTATATAAACACACAACGAACTATTACCGAGCTTCTGGGAAGTTTTATTCTCAGTGAAGTTACAAAAAACAAAATTTTTAATGAACAGGAACACAGAAACTTGCTTCATTTTTTGTCTACGCTGTATACAATTGAAAAACGAAGGGATGCATATAACCTGTGGTACTATAAACTTATAGTTTCAGACCTTATGGAGGAACAGATATATGACACACCCAGTGTCTGGGGACAACCACAGAAAGGTGTAGTGGAGGTAACTACAATTCACTCAGCAAAAGGGCTTGAATATGATGTGGTATTTTTTCTTGAAGACGACCTTGAGAAACTTACAAAAAATGATATAGATGGAAGCCGTCTTGAAAAAGAAATTTATCCATTTGAGATTGAAGTTGAAAATAATAACATTCAACTGTTATGGTCACCTGTTAACATAAAAAAACTCATAAGCAACAAAGATGTAAGAAAAAGAATAAAAAATCAACAAAATAGCGACATACTAAAAACTGCGAATAAATATATTTTCAGTAGTATACAGGAAAACTTTAACCTTGCGTATGTGCTGATAACTCGTGCTAAAAGAAAAATAGTAAAGTGTACAACCGACCGAAAGAAAAAAACAGCAAAAAATATATGACAACGCAACCGCCACTTACAGCAAAATTATTCCTGTGCTGTCCCCAGTGTGCCACAAAAAATAGAGAAATAGCTAAATACTGCAAACACTGTGGGAAACAACTTGAGCAGTGTCTGGTAGATAAAAACAAACTTCAGACATCTGCTTATATTTACCAGGATAGAAAAATTTCTGATGAAGAACTTAATCTTTTGAAACAAAGAATAAACCAGTGGATAAATTCAATCCCGCATCATAAATTCCAGAATTTTATCAATGAAATTCAGATTACTTCAGTGAAGGAAGCACCTGTATATGAGTCCACTCTTGAACTGTTGTATGAAAAACGTGAATTTCAGTTAAATAATGTGCCATACAGAGGAATGAAAACCTTCCAACCTAAAAAGACAATCTCTGAGATAGATATCTGGAATACACCTATGGTTCTAATTAAAAAAGAGTTTAAAGAATCAAAGAAAGAATATGCACTAAATGATACTTACAGTGCTAATATATGCTGGGTTTGTAAAGGTGGTATGTATTTGACATGTGACGACTGTTCAGGTAAAGGTATAGTTAAATGTGATGACTGCAGAGGTGCTGGACAATTTTTATGTTTTAGATGTGATGGTAAAGGTAGAGTAAGATGTTTTTCATGCTCAAACGGAAGGATAGAATGTAGCTGGTGCGGTGGTCGTGGTGTTATAGAGAAAAGCGAATATATTGGTGGTGAAAGAAGAACAATATCTATTCCTTGCACCCATTGTCGTGGAGCAGGGTATAAACCTTGTGATAGATGTGCTGCTACAGGATATGTTGTGTGTTCTGAATGTGATGGTTCAGGCAGGATTGTTTGTAGTTATTGCAGAGGAACGGGGTTAGTCCACTGTTCAAATTGTGAAGGTTCAGGAAGAGTAAATTGTTACTTTTGCGGTGCTACGGGAAAAATTTTGAGTTACTATTCTATCATACAAATTTCTTCAATACAGAGTTTGAATTGTATAAGTTTTGGACACATAAGTAAGGAAGTTGTTCTGAATAACAACAATCTATGTTATGGAGAAAATTTTAACGATTTATTAAAAAAGCAAAAAGTTACAGTGGTTGAATTTACAACAGATACTCTGGACGACCTAAAACAACTTGTTTCTGACGCGGTTGAACATCCGTTTGTGAAACAAGATGTCCTTGCTCTAACGGAGAGCTTAAAAAAAGATAATGACAACGGTAAACTTATAACTTTAAAACTTTCAATCAGTAAATTATCTGTATATGAAATTAACTACCAGTTTGAGAAAAAAATGTATTCTATTTACATTTCAGGCAACGATATCTTGGATTCATCAATTTTCGCTGTGACCAGTCCTGTGAAAGAATTTATTGCAGAATTAGTCACTCAATTCAAACAAGAGATTGAAAGTTCTGAGTTTACATCTGCATGGTTAACATTTTCAAAACTTGAGGACCTGATATCTGAAAAAGAGCAACTTATATCGCTTGTTGACCTTATTATGGACAAAGAGTTATCAATTGTACCTGAAGTGAAAAGAAGGTGTTCTGCATACAGAATTTATACTGTTTTTGCTAACCAGCTACGCGTGTATAAGAATAGAGTAAAATCTGAATTTCTTGTAGTAAGAATCACAGAGAATATTTTTAAGAAATTTTATATCCCGCAAGTGGATAAATTTATGGAGAAGAAAAAATTTAGCAAAGTTGACAAACTTTTAAGTCTATTTTTTCATATCAAAGATATTATAGGTGAAGACAGTTTCAAACTTTTTATGAATTCAGAAACTTCAACAAACTATTTTAGTAAACTTTTGTATATGTTAGAGGAAAAAGATAGATTACTATCCGCTTGTAAACTTATATCATCGGTTAACTTGTATCTTGACAAAAAACTTTCAGGTGAAAAAGTTTTACAGTCTATACAGAACAAATGGTGGCTGGCAAATATTGTTATATTGGGTTTTTATCTAGTTGTTGTATATCCACTGTGTACGTATCTTCTAGCACAACACGGACTGAAATATTCTTCTGAGGTGTCTACAATGTTTCTTTTTGTATCTACGTTGATTGCCAGCATTCCATTTTCTCAGCTTAGTTTTCTATACACCAGATACAGTATGTGGGTACTTCTAATACCAGGACTGGTGACGCTATCCCTATGCTTCCTTGTTGCAAACGGTTGGTTTTTAGCCAGATTGATAATGGGAGGGATATTAGTATTTGTAGAAGAGAAATCCGGTGTTATTACAGGTTGTACAGTAGTGTTGATTGTTTGTCTTTATTTAATAGCTCAAATAAAAAAGAGTCAATTAATAAAACTAATTAAAGGAGTGTCATAATAATCAGCCATGCCAGTCAAGTGTCGTAATTGTAACACTGATGTTCCAGAGGGTAATTACTGTGACCAATGCGGGACAATGTTTAATTCAGGAAGTTCATTATCTCAACAAAAAAACCTAACAAAGCAGACAGTGATAACTGAAAAAGAAAAAAGGGATATACTAAACATATCTCATAATTTAATACCCGACAAATATGAACTTATTCGCGAGCTTGGCAGGGGTGGTATGGGTATTGTTTATGAAGCAGTAGATAAAACATTAAACCGCAAAGTTGCAATAAAGTGCCTCAAAGAAGAACTCACACTCAGACAACGAATAAAGGAAAATTTTGTTAACCACTGCAAACTCGTAGCGCAACTTGACCAGCACCAAAACATTGCGCGCATTTATGAGTTTTTTGAACAAGATGGAAAACTTTATGTAGTATTTGAATTTGTTGAAGGTAAATCGCTTGACAAAGTAATAGATGAAAAAGGCAAACTTCAGCTTAAACAAGCAGTGGAAATACTTATACCAGTACTTGATGCGTTAAGTTTTGCACATAAAAACAAAATTATCCATCGCGACCTTAAACCATCCAATATAATGTTGACAACAGATGGTAAAATAAAGGTTTTAGATTTTGACATTGCACGCGAACTTAAAGATACAATCACACGTATCACCGGTGTTGCTGATACTTCAGGCACATTCCCCTATATGGCACCAGAGCAGGAACTCGGTCAATATAGCATCCAGTCAGACATTTTCAGTGTTGGTGTTATATTCTACGAGATGCTTACAGGTGAACTACCATTCAAAGGGCCAAATTTTTACCTGCAAAAAACAAAACAGGAGTATAAAAAGGTCTCTGAAATCATAGAAGGTATTCCTGCTGAAGTTGACAACATTTTATCTTGTTGTTTTTCTGTTGAACCACAAAACAGATATTCTTCAATTGACGAGTTAAAATCAGATATTCAGAAATTGTTGTGATTGTGTTAATTTGTTTTATGTGGACATTAAAAGATATCAGAAATTTTAAGAATTTATTGATAGAATAATATAAGAATTAGTAAAACAAAATTATGAGTAAACCTTCATATTATGTACCTAATACAATAAATAAGGCATCTTTAGATGAAGTTAAGGAAGTTTTAAAAAAACTAAGCGAGATACTGGATAGTTCATTTAGCATATTTATACAGTTTAGAACGTGGGGTGAAGAAAAAGAAAGACAATCAGACCTTTTAATCTTAACCAAAAACGGAATTTATAATTTGGAAGTAAAAAATTATAGAGAAGTAATAAAAATTTGCTATCCAGGAGAGTGGGTAGTAACAAATAATAAAAAAGTTAAAAATCCTTTAAAACAGTCAGAAGATACAGCAGACAATGTACAAAAATACCTGCAGGAAAAAGCAGATAAAATTTTTTCAGAAAAAAGAAAGCAAGAACTATTTAAACGAATTTTGAAAGTGTTTCCTTTACTGTTGCTTTTAACACCTTCAGGGAGTGTTAATAAAAATAAAATAAGCAGCAGATGTATACTGCTAAATGGTATTAACGACTTGGAAAACTATTTCAAAAAAAATAGAGCTACTTGGCACCTCTATGAAGGTAATTCCTTAAC
>JBCNVC010000009.1:0-7067 GCA_039630395.1 Candidatus Kryptonium sp.
TGCCAAATATCTCCCAACACCCGTTTTGAACTTTGCAACAGGATTTCTCCTAAAAAGTTCAACATATTTACTTCCCTCTGTCCGAATTGAAACATCAGAACTTACCTTTTCATCATTTTTGATTTTGTAAAAATTCAAATTCACGGACGGCAAAATAACTTCATCAACCTCAATTTTCTGTCCAACTTCAACCTCAACTGTCTCCCGTCCCGTTATAATAAATTCTGGAAGCACAAATTCTGTTTTTGTTCTATCAATAGCAGTTGTATCTACTCTAAATCTCCTTTCCTCTGGCTTCGTTTCTTGAGCGAAAAGATTAATTGAAATGAGAACAGAAAATATGAAAACAAATTTTTTCATATGACAAAAATTTTATTTTGACGCTCCTTTAACTTGTGGTTTCGTTTGACCACGATGACATGTATAACAATCAACAACTGTTGCGCCTTCCCAGTTGATGAAGTCGCGATTTATCGTCATCACCATTTTAAGCATAGTTCTTGCCTTTTTCTTGGTTTCTTTGACATCACTTGCATAATTGTTAACATCATGGCAATAATTGCATTTGACACCAAGCGAATTAGCAATTCCTTCCATCATCTTTTGCAATTGTTCTTTTGATTGGACATCAGTGAGAACCTGGAGATTACGTCCGAACCTTCTCTGATCCTGCGCAAATGCGTCTTGTCCATTAAATTTTGTCTCATCAAATTTTAAATTAATCGCAACGCTTAATCCGACGATTATAGCGAATGCTAATGCCATATAGAATAATATTGTTTTCTTCATTTTTAGCCCGTTATTTTTGTTTTTAATTGTTCAATTTTTTCAAGAACTCTGGTTTTCATTTCAGCATTTATGTTCATCTTCAAGATATCATTTAAGAATTGTGTTGCTTTCCCATAGTCCCCTTTGATTTCATAACATTGTGCGATGCGATAATATGTCATCGGTAAAAACTTAACATATTCTCCATAAAGATATTTTACTCTTAAAAATTGAAGCAACGCTTCATCAAAGTTACCAAGTTTAAAGAATGCTTCTGCATAGAGATATTGCGCTTGTGCCGAAACCTCATCGGTTGCCCTATTTAAAACAACCGGTCTCAAAATTTCAATTGCTTCATTGGATTTATCATAACTTAACAAAATCTCGCCAATTTTCACTCTTGCTCTGTCGGAGAAATCGGAATTTGGAAACTGACTCATAACCTCATTGAATTTTCTAATAGCGTTTAAAGTATCACCGAGCGAGAGGTAATTTAATCCGATTAAATAAACAACTTCATCATAAAACTTCGCCTTGGTTTCAACTTTTCCAAGATGTTCTATCGCTTCCGCAAATTCCCCAGAATTAAATTTTATCCAACCGAGCCGAACGAGCGCATTTTGAGAAAACTCGCTCAACGGATATCTCTGAATTAGGTTCTTGTAAACTTCAATCGCTTCAAAATTTCTACCCATTATCTCATAAGTTCTACCAACTTCGTAATAAGCCTTCGGCAAAAACTTGCTTTGCGGATAATTTGCGATGAACTTCTTGTAAAGGTTTACCCCTTCGGCGTAATTCCCTTGTGAGACCTGAAACTCCGCCTTCTTCAACGAAGCGATTTCAAGAAAATCGGGATTCTTACTCTTTGAAACTAATTCATCAACAAGATTTGGATTTTTACCCTGAGCTGAAAGAGAATATTGAATCCCCGAGATGGCATCACCAGCATATTTTGATTCAGGATATCTTTCTATCACCTCAAGATAGGCTTTTATTGCGAGATCATATTTCCCCATGTTGTAGTAAGCATCGCCAACTCCATAAAGAGCCCGTGGTGCAAGATCACTATTTGGATACTTATCAACCACTTCAAGAAATGAATTTATCGCTGGGGTGTAATTTTTATCTTGAAAATAAATCCATCCAATTTGATATTTTGCTGAGGGCGCAAGCGTTGAATTTGGGAATTTATTAAGCAATAGATTTAACATTTCAAGCGAACGCATCAACTGACGCTGACGAAGATAAACTTGCGAAAGTTGAAAATACGCATAATCTGCACCTTCCTGATTTCCAAATAGTCTAACGAAAGAAAGATAATTTGACTCCGCCTGTTTGTAATTTTTCATCATGAAATAACAATCACCAAGCCGAAGCCGTGCATCTAAAGCTCTTTTACCCGTTGAATATGTATTTAAAAATTTCTCAAATTGTTTTGCCGATTCCGAATAATTTCCCTCTTTAAAATACGACCACGCAATTGAGTAAAGCGCTTGTTCAGCATTAGCACCTCGTGGAAAGCGTTTTAAAATTTCATTGTAATATCTTCTCGCGTTTTTATAATCACCAAGTTTATAATACATCTCACCGAGATATAAAATCGCCCATTCTGCATTTGCGTCGTTTGGAAATTTTGACAAGAATTCCTCAAAAACTTTAACTGCTTCACTAAATTCTCCAGCCTGCATCAACGCAACACCCTCGCTATAAATGTTTATAGATTCACTTTCAGAGGAAAGTTTAAATTCGTTTCTCACCATTCGTAAAACTGATGCTCCCTTTGAATAATTCCCGCGCCTTATGTAAGATTGAGCTAACAATTCAAATGCTTTTATCTTAACATCGCTCGTATCATCAAGACGGATTCTTTCAAGATAGACGATCGCGCTATCATATTTCCCTTGAGAAAAATAAATTAACCCAAGTTCATAACTTGCCCGAGCGTTCAGCAGGGAATAATCTTTGTTTCTTTGAATGAAATTTTTAAACACAGAAATTGCTTCAGAGGTATCACCTGAAACCTTTTTAACTTCCCCAAGATAAAAGAAAGAAAGATTCGCTATAGCATCGTTTCCCCTTGAAAGCGAATCAAAAATTTGAATTGCCTCCACATGTTTTCCTTGTTTGTAGTAAATCCATCCGATCGAGTAAAAGGCATGTCGCTTGAACTCACCAGATGGGAAATTTTTTAAATAGCTTTCGTAGTAAAATTTTGCAGAATCATACAAACCGAGCGCGTAATAACTTTCGCCAAGAAGAAAAGTAATTCTTTCATTCTCACTTTTCTTTGCAAAATCAAGAGCGCTTTTAATTGCCTTCTTGTAATTCTTCAATTTGTAATAACATTCAACAAGGTTTAATCTTGCATCATCAAGAATCTTTTCATATTTTCCACCTTTATCAACAAACTTTTCAATTAAGGCTTCATATTTTTCAATTGCTTCTTGAAACTTCTCTTGTTTTTGAAGGATAAATCCAACCGAGAAAATTGCATATGGTGCGACTTCGCCTGTCGTGTCGATTTCATAAGAGAGAGTGTAATATCTCAATGAATTTCTAAAGTCGTTCTGCTCAAAATATATCTCGCCAAGATAATATGCTGATTGAGAAATTAACAGTTTATCTGACGATGTTTCTATTGCCTTTTTGAAATTTTCAATTGCCGGAGTGTAGTTTTTTCTTCTAAAATATATCTCCGCAATTCTATAATTCGCTTTGTCTTTAAACCTTGTGTTGGGGATATCAGATAAGAGGGAGAAATAAATTTTAAGAGCAGAATCATATTCACCGAGCTTGAACATTGATTCTGCGCTGAAAAATCGTGCTTCTTCAACAAACTTGCTTTCTGGATAATTTTTTATAAACTTTTGAAACTCCGAAAAAGCAAGTTGATACATTCCATCTTCAAAGAGCGAATAAGCAAATTTGAAATCGCGCATCTCCTGCAAACTTACCTGCGCAAATGCAAATGTTAAAGATGTTACAAAAAATATCACAAACTTTTTGAACATCTTGAAATGCTTTTCTATGTTTATACAAAACTTATTTAAATATAAACACTGAATTTTTGCGAAACAAGAAAAAAATCGGCAGAAGTGCTGAGGGAAGGGTAATTTTAGACTGATTAAGAAAGTTGAATTAAAGAGTTCAAGCCCCAAAATCAAGGAACTTTATTTAGTTTGCGCAACTTGAAGGGGCTTTTTCTGCGTGCGTTGTTTTTCCGGAGTTGAGATATACTTTTCAATTATTGAAAGCAATTCATTTTTCCCAACGCCAGTTATTGCCGAGAAAGTAACAAAATCTTGGCAATACTTTAACTTTCCAAATGCGTTTCGTATCATATCAACCTGTCTTGAGATCTTGCTTCTTGCAATTTTATCAATTTTAGTTATCACAATAACATAAGGAATTTTGAAATAATCAAGCCATCCTGCCATCATTTTATCAAGCTCCGTTGGCTCGTGACGAGCATCAACAATATGAAGAACCAATTTGATTTGCGATCTATTGCTTAAATAATTTTCAATAAGTTTGCTCCAACCTGCTTTGACATGCTCGGGAACACGAGCATAGCCATAACCAGGGAGATCAACGATATAAAATGACTCATTTATCAAGAAATAGTTTAGAGCCTGGGTTTTCCCAGGGGTTGAACTTATGAAAGCAAGATTTCTTTTTCCACAAAGTTTATTAATCAGGGAGGATTTTCCAACATTTGATCTTCCGACGAGAGCGATTTCAGGAAGTCCATCAGTTGGAAGCTGTCTCACATCGGTCAAGCTTGCAATAAATCTTGCAGATGTTATCTTCATAGTATCTTCAAGCCTGTATTTTTAAAGATCAGCGGAGCTTATAAAGGCTCCGCTTTGATAATTAAATTAAGTTGATGTTTGTTCGACTTGCTCCTTAGTGGGCTGGGTTTCTGGCTTTTTCTCTTTCTTTGGTTTAACCATTCCTGTTCCGATGTTATAATCAACAAGTTCAAGCACTGCAAGTTCGGCTGAATCACCTCGTCTAAAGCCAAGTCGCACAACACGAGTATAACCACCGGGTCTGTCAATTACTCTGGGAGCTATCTCATTAAATAACTCTTTTAATGCCTGTCTATTTCTTATAAACCTCGCTACAAGTCGCCTTGAGTGTATATCTCCGCGTTTTGCTTTCGTTATTAACTTCTCTGCAAATCTTCTTGCTTCTTTTGCCTTAGCAACAGTTGTCACTATTCTTTTATGTAGAAACAGCGCGGTTGCAAGTGCAGAAAGAGTTGCTTTTCTGTGACTATGTGTTCTTTTAAGTTTTCTTCCCTTTTTTAAATGTCTCATTTAAACCTCCAAAAAATTTTTTTAACTTTCCCTCAAGTATTTATCCACATCAAAACCGAAATGCAAACCATATCCTTCAATGATTTTCTTTATTTCATTAAGTGAAGTTCTGCCAAAGTTTTTGAAGTTCAAAAGTTGGTTTTCCTGATACCTCACAATATCACCAATTGTGTTTAATCCGTTTGCTTTCAAAATGTTAAACGCTCTCATGCTTAGGAAAAGCTCTTCAATCGGGGTTTTTAAAATTTTTCTTATGCGATCTTTCTCATTAACAACTTTACCTTCATCACCGGGTTTGATCTGTTCAGGTTCAACTTGTGGATGCAGTTCAATTACTATTTCAAAATGTTCTTTCAAGATCTTCGCAGCAAGAACAACTGCATCATCCGGAGTTATTGAACCATCTGTTTCTACTTCAAGGGTCAGTTTTTCATAATCACCTTTTTGTTTTAGGCGAATGTTTTCAACAAAATATCTTACATTTTTAACTGGTGTAAAAATCGCATCAAGAAATATCACACCTGGTTGACGAGTTATTGGTGGAGCTGGCTCAAGATATTCAAGCTCCTCAGAAGGAACATAACCTTTTCCGTAACCGATCCATAGATCCATTTCGAATTCGGTATTTCCTGTGACAGTTGCAATGTGATGTTCAGGGTTTAGAATTTCTATTCCTGAATTTTGTTTCTGTATTTCTCCAGCTTTGAGTTCACCTGGCCCTTTGACCAATACATTAACTTTTTTAATTGATTTATCAATTAGTTTAAATCTAACTCCCTTCAAATTAAGCACGATATCGGCGACATCTTCAACAACACCTGGAATTGTAGAGAACTCGTGAAGTACTCCTTCTATTTTTACAGCGATAAATGAATAACCGGGAATTGAAGAAAGAAGAACTCTTCTTAACGCATTTCCGATCGTAACGCCATATCCACGTTCAAGCGGTTGAATAACAAATCGTCCGAAAGTGTTAGAATATGTCGCTTCATCCATCACCACATTTTCTGGAAAAGTCAGGGAAATATTTAACATTTTTACCTCTATAACTTAATTTTTACTTTGAATAAAGTTCAACGATCAACTGTTCGTTAACATTGAGCGGTATTTCAGATCGCTCTGGTATGTACATAAACACACCACTTAAAGTTGCCTTGTTCAGCTGAAGCCAGGGGACAAGACTTGTTTCTGTGACACGCTTCAACGAATTATGGATGATCTCAAGTTCCTTGCTTTTGTCTCTAACTCTTATCTCATCACCTGGCTCAACAAGATATGAAGGTATGTCGACAACTTTCCCATTTACTAAGATATGTCTATGCTTAACAAGTTGTCTAGCTGCTTTCCTTGATGATGCAAATCCAAGGCGATACACTACATTGTCCAATCGTCTTTCAAGTATCTTCACCAAGTTTTCACCTGTTTTTCCTTTTTGTCTTGTTGCCATTTCAAAATATCTTCTAAATTGACGCTCGAGGACTCCGTAAATTCTACGGAGTTTTTGTTTCTCTCTCAATTGTATTCCATATTCTGATAATCTCGCGCGTCTTAGCGGACCGTGTTGTCCAGGTGGATAATTCTTTTTCTCAAGCGGACATTTTTCGGTGTAACATTTTTCACCCTTAAGATAAAGTTTCATCCTTTCTCTTCTACAAAGCCTGCAAACTGGACCTGTGTATCTTCCCATGATTTAAAGTTTTAATTTTAATTTTTAAACTCTTCTTCTTTTTGGTGGTCTACAACCATTGTGTGGAATTGGCGTCACATCGCGAATTGTTAATATCTCAAGCCCTGCGGTTTGAAGCGCACGAATTGCCGCCTCTCTTCCAGAGCCAGGACCCTTAACAAGAACATCAACTCTCCTAACTCCAAGGTTATACGCTTCTTTTGCTGCTGCTTCGGCAGCAAGTTGAGCAGCAAAAGGAGTTCCCTTTTTCGTTCCCTTATATCCTATTCTTCCACCTGATGACCAAG
>JBCNVC010000009.1:7163-37994 GCA_039630395.1 Candidatus Kryptonium sp.
AAGCTAAAACATTTCCGTATCTATCTGTTATCGTGACTATGGTATTATTGAAGGTCGCTTTAATGTGTGCTATACCGTGAGCATCTACTTGAATTTTCTTCTTCTGCTTTTTTACCTTAGCCAATTTTTAATCCTCCAGAGTTAATTTTTACTTTTTGGCAGTCGCTTTCTTCTTACCAGGAACTGTTTTCCTCTTGCCCTTTCTGGTTCTAGCATTTGTTCTCGTCCTTTGACCGCGAACTGGCAAACCACGACGATGCCTTAATCCGCGATAACATCCAATGTCCATAAGACGCTTGATGTTCATTTGAATCTCAGCTCTTAAAGCACCCTCAACTTTATACTCAGCGTTAATTATATCCCTTATCTTGCTGATTTCCTCATCTGTTAATTCGCCAATTTTTTTCATTGGATCAACACCTGCTTTCTCAAGGATCTTAAGAGCTGAGCTCCTTCCTATGCCATAAATATAAGTTAATGCAATAAAGGATCTCTTATTTTTCGGCAACTCAACGCCTGCTATTCTTGCCATACTTTTTAACCTTGTCTTTGTTTATGCTTTGGATTTTTCTTACAAATGACTCTTATGACTCCTTTTCGTTTGATAATTTTACAATGCTCGCAAATTTTTTTCACTGATGATCGTACTTTCATTTTCTTCTCTAAGTTTATTTATATCTGTAAATAATTCGTCCTTTTGTCACATCGTAAGGTGAAAGTTCAACTTGAACTTTATCACCAGGTAGAATTTTTATAAAATGCATTCGCATCTTTCCAGATACATGTGCAGTGACCTCAAGCCCGTTATCCAACCTAACCTTGAAAGTCGCATTTGGCAACGCTTCAATTACAACGCCATCAACTTTCACACCTTCCTGTTTTGCCATTTACAATGTTAAAATTTCTGGTTTTCCTTTTCTCACAACAATTGTATGTTCAAAATGAGCTGATGGTAATCCATCAAGCGTGTATACAGTCCAACCATCGTTTCCAAAATAAACTTGCCAAGTCCCAGCATTCACCATTGGCTCAATTGCTAATGTCATTCCTTCTTTGAGCTTGATACCTTTTCCTTTTTGCCCAAAATTTGGAACTGCGGGTTCCTCATGAAGTTTTCTTCCTATACCGTGCCCAACGAGATCACGAACAACTGAAAAGCCATGCGATTCAACATAGCTTTGAATAGCATACCCTATGTCAAAGAGTCTATTTCCATCAACCGCCTGTTCAATTCCCACATAAAGAGCCTTTTCAGTTATCTCTATTAATTTTTTCTTCTCTCCGTTCACTTCACCAACAACAAAAGTTTTTGCTGCGTCTCCATAGTATCCATCTTTAATAACACCAACATCAATTGAAACAATTTGACCTTCCATTAAAATTTTATCTTTTGTTGGAATCCCATGCACTACTTCATTATCAATTGAAACGCAAATCGTCGCTGGAAAAAGGTTTTTCTTGTTGAAGCCATAACCCTTAAATGCAGGTTTTGCACCCTGCGAAAGTATAAAATCTTCAGCTATTCTATCAAGTTCGTAAGCCGAAATCCCAGGCTTTATATATTTCCCGAGAAGTCTTAAAACATCCGCTACAATTTTTCCTGCTTCTCTCATCAAGTCTATTTCTTTCTCGGTCTTTATGCTCACCTTTTTAATAGCCAACTCTGCTTTTTATTCTGCCAGTTTTCATAAATCCATCATAATGCCTCATTAAAAGATATGTCTCTATCTGTCGCAATGTATCAAGTGCAACACCCACAACAATAAGCAAACTTGTTCCTCCAAAGAATGAAGCCATCGTTGGCGAAACACCCAATCCTATCATAAAACCTGGTAAGATCGCAATTATTGCGAGGAATATTGAGCCGGGCAAAGTTATTTTAGTTAAGATATTATCAATAAAATCTGCTGTGTTTTTGCCCGGTCTTATGCCGGGGATAAACCCGCCTTGTTTTCTCATTGTGTCAGCTATATCCTGGGGATTAAAAACGATCGCAGTGTAAAGATATGTGAAGAATATAACCAAAATTGCATAAATAAAATTATACCAAAACGATGTATAACTAAAGTTCGCCGCAAACTCTTGAAGCGCTTCACTTTCAGGGAAAAATGTCACTATCGTGCTTGGTAAAAACATAACTGATTGAGCAAAAATTATCGGCATCACACCAGCTGCGTTTACTCTTATCGGTATATACTGTGTAACTCCACCATAAACTCTCCTTCCAACAACTCTTTTAGCATATTGAACCGGAATTCTTCTCGTACCTGTTGTGACAAGTATAACAGCTGCCACAACAAGGACCATACCTGCAATTATCAAAATTTCCTCAATTATGCTTCGTGCGCCGGTTTTTAACATTTGAAACTCTTCAATTAAAGCGTTCGGAAATCTCGCAATTATTCCAGCAAAAATTATAAGCGAAATACCATTACCTATTCCTCGCTCAGTTATTTGCTCACCAAGCCACATTATAAAAATTGTTCCAGCAGTAAGAATGAAAACCGTGCTTATGACAAATCCAATACCTTTCACCGCATCTGGGACTATCGGTAAACCACCAGGGGTTGTCATATGCATTAATCTTATACTCACACCCCACGCTTGAAGCGCTGCAACAAGAACCGTTCCTTGTCTGGCATATTGTTCAAGTTTTCTTCGTCCCTCTTCGCCTTCTTGTTGTAATTTTCTGAAATAAGGGATAACAGCGCCAAGCAATTGCAAAATAATCGCAGCACTTATATAAGGCATTATACCAAGTGCGAAAACAGCAGCGTTTTCAAAGGCTCCACCGGCAAAAAGATCATATAATGCAAACAAAGAACCTTGTTGTGCTTGACTTCTTATGACCTCTGCAAGGAGCGACGCGTCAACTCCGGGCAAGGTTATATGAGCTCCAATTCTAACAACCGCAAGTAAAGCAATCGTGAAAAGAATTCTATCTCGGAGCTCTTCAATCTTGAAAATATTTCTGATATTTTCAACTAATTTGCTCATAGCTTTATTGCCTTACCTCCAATTGCTTGTATCTTTTGTAAAGCTGATTCACTAAAAGCATGAGCTGAAATTTCAATAGGTGTTTTTAATTCGCCGTCGCCCAAAATTTTCACCGGTAATGTTTTCTTTGAAACGACACCTATTTCATAAAGAAGTTCAGGTGTAATTTTCGCATCTGAGGAGATTTTACCTTTATCAATTAATTCTTGAAGTCGTCCCACATTCACAATTTGATATTCAACTTTAAATGGATTTCTGAAACCACGTTTCGGGATTCGTCGTATCAAAGGCATTTGTCCACCCTCAAACCATGGCTTTATACTTTCACCGGACCTTGATCTTTGACCTTTATGACCACGCGTTGAAGTTCCACCATGTCCTGAACCCTGCCCTCTTCCAATTCTTTTTTCTTTCTTTCTTGAACCAGGAGCTGGTTTTAGGTTGCTTAATATATTAGGCATTTTCACCTCCATCTTCTATTTCTTCTACAACGACGAGATGTTTAACTTTATTTATCATTCCACGAATTACTGGTGAGTCATAGTGAATCACGGTTTTATGAGGTTTTCCCAAGCCAAGTGCTTTTATTGTCCTGCGCTGTTTTTCCGGCGTTCCAATTATGCTTCGTACTTGAGTAATTTTAAGTTTTTTTGCCATTTTCAAATTCACAATTAAATTTTTACAAGTGAATCAGATTCAAATAATTCTTTCAATGTCATTCCACGCTTTCGCGCCATTGTTTTGGCATCAATCATGCTCGTTAAAGCTTTCAAAGTTGCTTTAACAGTATTATGTGGATTGGTTGAACCGAAACATTTCGTAAGGACATTTTGAACTCCCGCAAGTTCAAGCACTGCTCTTACAGCTCCACCTGCAATTATACCAGTTCCGGGCGCAGCTGGCTTAACCAAAACTTTTGACGCTCCAAACTTCGCAACAACCTCGTGTGGCACAGTTCCATTTACAATTGGAACTTCAACGATATTTTTCTTCGCATTTTCACTCGCCTTTTGTATCGCGTCTGTCACTTCACGACCTTTGCCAAGTCCAATTCCAACATGACCATTTTTATCTCCAACTACAACGATGGCATTGAAACGAATCCTCTTACCACCTTTAACAACTTTCGCAGTTCGGTTAATCATAACGAGTTTTTCTTTTAAACCTTCAATTTCCGTTGGTTTTACTTTCTTTATCTTCGGCAATTTACCATACAAGATTTTGTTTTTAACTTTAGAAAACTAAACCTCCTTCGCGAGCTGCTTCTGCAAGAGCTTTTACTCTACCGTGATATTTGTAACCATTTCTATCAAATACGACCTTTGTTATACCTTTCTCAAGTGCTTTCTTCGCAAGCGCAAGTCCAACAATTTTGCTAACTTCTGTCTTCGTTTTTGCGTTTTTAACTTGATCTGCTATTTCTTTTGATAAACTTGACATCGCCACAAGCGTATGACCTTTGGTATCATCAATTATTTGAGCGTAAATATGCTTCAAACTTCTATAAACTGACAGCCTTGGTCTTTCAGGTGTTCCAAAAATTCTTGCTCTTACGCGCTTGCGTATTTTTTCTCTACGTAGTTTTTTCTTTTTAAATTCTCGCTTTATCATAGATTAAATTTAACCAATTTTATTTTGAATTCCGAACGAGGTTACGCCCATAATTTTGAGCCCGCCTCGTTCCGTTATTTACTATTTACCTGCTGCTTTTCCAGCTTTCATTCTTATAACCTCACCCTCATAACGAATGCCCTTGCCTTTATACGGCTCAGGTGGTCTGAAAGAGCGAATCTTAGCGGCAACCTGACCGACAAGGGCTTTATCGATGCCACTTACTATAATATTGTTTGGTTGAGGAACTTCTACTTTAATACTATCTGGAGGAATAAAAATTATCGGATGAGAATATCCAAGATAAAGAACAAGCGCCTTGCCCTTTAGCTCAGCCCTATATCCGATCCCAACGATCTCAAGCTTTTTCGTATAACCTTGAGAAACTCCTATTACCATATTGTTAATCAAAGCCCTCCACAACCCATGTAATGCTTTATCTGTTCTCGAGTCGCTTTTTCTCTTTACGAGAACTTGATCTTGTGTTATCTCAACTTCTATTCTTGGATGAACTTTGGCGGTAAGTTCACCTTTTGGACCTGATACTTTCAAAACTCCATTTAATTTCTCAACTTTTACACCTTTTGGAATAGCTATCGGTTTTTTCCCAATTCTTGACATTTCAGCTTAAAATTTTTTTATCGTTGTTTTATTTATTACATCATTTGTTAAAAGCATTTTTCACCATACATAGCAGATAACTTCTCCACCGACTCTTTCCTTTCTCGCACGACGGTCAGTCATAACTCCTTTCGGCGTAGTCAAAATTGCAATCCCAAGTCCATTTAAAACCCTTGGTATTTCATCAACTCCAACATAAATTCTGCGTCCAGGTTTACTAACGCGAACAAGGTTCGTAATAGCAGGTTCACCATCTTCGGTATACTTGAGATAAATTCGCAAAATCCCTTGCTTTCCATCTTCAATAACTTCATATCCTTTTATAAATTTCTGCTCAAGTAAAATTTGAGCGATTGCTCTTTTAAGTTTTGAAGAAGGCGCTTCAACTACTTTATGTCTTGCTTTAGATGCGTTTCTTATTCTTGTTAAGAAATCTGCAATTGGATCTGTCATCATAGTTTATTTTCTTCCTCTAAATTTAATTTTTACCAACTTGCCTTTCTTATGCCAGGAATTTTACCTTCAAGCGCCAGTTTTCTAAAGCAAATTCTACAAATTCCAAACTTTCTATAATAACCTCTTGGCCTACCACATATTGAACAACGATTCCTTTTTCTTACTTTATATTTTGGTTCTCTCAAAGCTTTTTGAATTGATGCTGTTCGTGCCAAGTTTTAATCCCAATTTGTTTTTATGCTACTGCTTTTTCTTCCATAACGACTTCACGCTTTCTGAATGGCATCCCAAATAATCTCAACAACTCATAAGCCTCTTCATCAGTTTTTGCAGTTGTCACTATGGTGATATCCATACCAAAAATCCTTTCAACTTCATCAACATTTATCTCAGGGAAAATTATGTGCTCTTTAATTCCGAGCGTATAATTCCCTCGTCCATCAAACGATTTATCCGATAAACCTCTAAAATCCCTAATCCTTGGAATCGCTGCATTTATCAATCTATCAAGGAACTCGTACATTCTTTCTCTTCTCAATGTGACTTTACATCCGATTGCCATCCCGGCTCTTAATTTGAAGTTTGAAATTGATTTCTTCGCTCGTCTTATAACAGGCTGCTGACCTGTAATTTTTGCAAGTTCCTTCATAGCCATCTCAAGAAGTTTCGGTTCTTGCGTTGCCTGCCCGACTCCCATATTTACAACGATCTTAACAAGTCGTGGCACTTGCATTACATTTTTATAACCAAACTTTTTCATCATCTCTGGAACTATAACTTCACGATAAAGTTTTTTCAATCTCGGAACAATTTTCTCGTGCGTTTCTTCAATCTCTTGAATTTCTTGCTGTTTTTTCTGCTTTTTTTCCTTTGCCATTTTAACTTACCTGATTTTTTAATTAGAACATTTCACCACATTTTTTACAAACTCTCATCTTGCTTCTTTTACCATCAGCAGAGACGAGAATCGTATGCCCAACGCGAGTTGCTTTGCCACACTTTGGGCAAACAAGCATAACATTTGAAACATGTATCGGCGCCTCCATTTCAATTATTCCTCCTTGCGGATATCTTGGAGACTTGCGAACATGTTTCTTAACAATGTTAACTCCTTCAACGAGAACTCTTTCTTTTTCACGAAAAACTTTAAGAACTTTCCCTACTTTACCTTTATAATTTCCAGCGATTACCTGAACTATGTCGTTTTTCTTAATGTTCATTCTTCCTCGATGTTTAATTTAAATTACCTCTGGTGCAAGTGATATTATTTTCATAAACTGCTTTTCACGCAATTCCCTAGCAACAGGTCCGAAAATTCTCGTCCCTCTTGGTTCGCCATATTTATCAAGCAAGACGACAGCGTTTTCATCAAATCTTACATATGATCCATCTTTGCGTCTTATCTCTTTCTTTGTTCTGACGACAACCGCGCGTGAAACCTCACCTTTTTTAACAGGTGCTCCTGGGATTGCGCTTTTTATTGAGACGACAATAATATCTCCAACCGTTGCTGTTAATCTTTGATGTTGCCCTATGATACCTATACAACGAACTTTTTTAGCGCCTGAATTATCCGCAACTACAAGGTCTGTTTCTCTTCTTATCATGGCACTTTATAAGATTTATTTTGCTCTTTCTATTATTTCAACAAGACGCCATCTTTTATGCCTGCTTAATGGTCTTGTTTCCATGATCTTTACAATATCACCGATATTACACTCGTTATTTTCATCATGCGCCATAACTTTAGTAGTTCTTACATAAACTTTTTTGTAAATCGGATGCATAACCTTTCGCTCAATCGCAACTACAATAGTTTTGTTCATCTTGTTACTTACAACTCTACCGATCCTAACTTTCCTTTGTGATCGTTTAGGCTTTTCAGATTGAACCTGCCCCACTTCTTGACTTTGTTGAACTTTTTCTTGTTCCTGGATTTTTTCCTCACTCATCAGGCAACTTTACCTTCTTTTATTTTTTCTTTTTGAAGTTCTCTTTCCCTTAAAATTGTTTTCATCCTTGCTATATCCTTGCGGATCATTTTAAATCTATGGGGTTTCTCAAGTTGACCTAAAGCCTTTTGAAATCTGAGATTGAGAAGCTCCTCTTCAAGTTCTTTTATTCTTTGCCTTATTTCCTCGTCCGAAAGTTGTCTTATTTCATTAGGTTTCATTTCCAACAAAAATTTTTATTTAAAAAATTTTAGCCACCTGCTTCAACTCTTGCAACAAATTTCGTCTTTATAGGCAGTTTGTCCGCTGCAAGCTTTAAAGCTTCTTCAGCGACATCTCGGCTCACACCGCCAACCTCAAACATTATCCTACCCGGTTTAACAACAGCAACCCAGCCTTCTACATTTCCCTTTCCCTTACCCATTCGCGTCTCAGCTGGCTTTTTTGTATACGGCTTATCAGGGAAAATCCTTATCCAGATTTTCCCACCTCTTTTCAGTGTTCTTGAAATTGCAACGCGTGCTGCTTCAATTTGCTTGTTCGTTATCCACGCTGGCTCAAGAGCCTTTAAACCATAATCTCCAAATGCAAGTGTAGACGCACGATATGACTTACCTTTTAAACGACCGCGTTGCTGTTTTCTGTATTTCGTTCTACTTGGCATTAACATAGCTCAAAACCTCAAGATTATTTTTTAACGAAGTTGTGGTTTCCTTCCCAAAACCTCACCCTTGAAAATCCAAACTTTAACACCTATTTTCCCATAAATCGTCAATGCTTCCGCTATAGCAAAATCAATATCCGCTCTTATTGTATGAAGTGGAACTCTACCTTCAAGATACCATTCACTTCTTGCTATTTCAGCTCCAGCCAACCTCCCCGAGCACATAACCTTAATTCCCTGTGCTCCCATCCTCATCGCAGATGTGACCGCGGCTTTCATTGCCCTTCGGTAAGAAACCCTGTTCTCAATCTGTGTCGCTATTGATTCTGCAACAAGATAAGCATCAAGTTCGGGACGCTTAATCTCAACAACCTCAATCCTAACATCTTTACCTGTTAATCTCTTTAATTCTTCCTGCAAAGATTCAATATCTTTACCACCTTTCCCAATAACTATTCCGGGACGAGATGTGTGAATCTTGATCTCAACCTGTTTTGTCTTTCTATCAATTATGATCCTTGAAACACCGCTTCTTTTAAGACGGCTTCGGATATAATCACGAATCATCAAATCTTCACGCAACTTCTCAGCAAAGTTTTTATCATCATACCAATGCGCGTCCCAATCTCTTATTATTCCAACCCTAAAACCTATTGGATTTGTTTTCTGTCCCAAGACGCCTCCACCGTTCTACTTTGTTTTTGATTTATTTTTATTTTTTTCTTTTTCTGATTTTTCAGCAACAACGATGGTTAAATGATTGCTTCTCCTTCTTATAATATAAGCTCTACCAAAGGGAGCAGGCAAAACTCGCTTTAACATCGGTCCCGGATCAACATAAGCTTCTTTAACATAAAGCTCAGATATATCAATTCTTCTCTCCGTTTCTTTGTTCATAAAGTTAGCAACCGCTGACCTCAAGACTTTTTCAGCAATTTTCGCCGCACGCTTTGGAGTGTAATGCAAAATGTTAAGTGCTTCATCAACTGATTTTCCTCTTATTAAATCAATCACAACTCTCATCTTCCTTGGCGAGGATGGTATATACCTTGCAATTGCTTTAGCTTCCATTTCAATATCCAAACTTTATTTACTTTTTCATTTTACTTGCTTTTTCCGCTTTCGTTCCAGGATGACCTCTAAAGGTTCTCGTCGGAGCAAATTCACCAAGTTTGTGACCGACCATATTTTCAGTTATATAAACTGGGATAAACTGCTTTCCGTTGTGAACTGCAAATGTAAAACCAACGAAATCAGGAATTATAGTGCAATCGCGAGCCCATGTCTTTATAACTTTTTTCTGTCCTGTCTTCAACATTTCTTGAACTTTCTTTAACAACTTCGGATCCACATACGGACCTTTTTTAAGCGAACGAGCCATATCAAATCCAAGTTTTTATTTTTTCTTTCTTCTTGCAACTATGTATTTATCCGACGCCTTGTTTTTCTTTCGCGTCTTTTTACCTTTCGTATGCCAACCCCACGGTGAAACAGGATGAGGATTACCTTGTGGAGCCTTACCTTCACCACCACCATGCGGATGATCAACCGGATTCATTGCAACGCCACGAACATAAGGTCTTCTTCCCAACCAGCGCGCTCTTCCAGCTTTACCAATCGAAATATTTTCGTGATCAAGGTTGCTTACTATTCCAATTGTTGCATAGCAATTCAAATGAATTTTTCTTAACTCACCCGACGGAAGACGCAAGAGAGCAAAATTTCCTTCCTTCGCCATAACCTGCGCATATGCACCAGCACTTCTTGCAATCTGACCTCCCTTTCCAGGGCGAAGCTCTATATTGTGAACAAACTCACCAACAGGTATATTTCTTAATGGCAATGCATTTCCAGTTTTTATTTCAGCATCTGGACCTGACATCACCATATCACCAACTTTCAGTCCATCTGGAGCAATGATATATCTTTTTTCACCATCAACATAATGCAAGAGCGCTATCCTTGCACTTCTGTTGGGATCATATTCTATTGAAGCAACCTTCGCAGGTATACCAATTTTGTCGCGCTTGAAATCAATGATTCTGTACATTCTTTTATGACCGCCACCGCGATGCCTTACTGTGATTCGCCCTTGATTATTTCTACCAGCATGCTTTTTTAATGGGACAACAAGCGATTTCTCAGGTTCCGTCTTTGTTATGTCCGAAAAATCTGAAACAGTGTAAAACCTTCTTCCAGGCGTTGTAGGTTTATATGTCTTTACAGGCATTTTATCACTCCCTCAAAAAAATTTTTAAATGTTCTCAAAAATATCAATCTTATAACCAGGTTCAAGGATAACAATGGCTTTTTTCCAATCGCGCCGTTTTCCTTCAAATCTTCCACGCCTTGTTAACATAAATTTCCTCTTGCCCTTAACAATCATCGTCCTAACCTTTTTCACCTTAACATTAAATCTTGCTTCAACCTCTTTCTTTATCTCAATCTTGTTCGCTTTCATAGCGACCTCAAAAACATACTGATTCTTATCTCGCAAGATAGTTGACTTCTCCGTAACTATTGGTCTAATTAAAATACTTGGCATCTTTTTTAACAAACTTTAATTTTTCATTGCGTAAAAGTGTTTTGCAAAACTTCAACCGCGCTCTTTTGGATCAAGATCATTTGATTGTTCAAAATATCATATGTTGAAGCTTTATATGCTTCTAGAATGTTAAGCCCTGGTATATTTCTTCCAGATTTATAAACATTTAAGTCCGTATTTGCGGTCAAAAGCAAAACTTTTTTATTTAGAAGATTGAATGCCTTTAAGATCTCTACCATTTTTTTCGTTTTAGGTTGATCAAATGTAAAATCCTCAACGACAATTATTTGATCATCCTTGAGCTTGTAAGATAAAGCAGATTTCCTGGCAAGTTGCTTAACTTTTTTAGGCAAATCAAGACTATAATCTCTTGGCACCGGACCAAAAACCGTTCCACCACCAACCCAAAGTGGTGATCTTATAGAACCAGCTCTTGCTCTTCCGGTATGCTTTTGTGGCCAAGGTTTTCTACCACCACCACTTACTTCTCCACGCGTCTTGGTTTTATGAGTTCCTTGCCTTTGATTCGCAAGATAAGCCTTAACAGCAAGATAAATTGCATGATCATTTGGTTTGATCTCAAAAATTTCGGGCTTTAATTCTACATACTCACCCGACTTCGTTCCATCAATTTTATAAACCTCAACTTTCATCTCAACTTCCGGTTAATTTTTTGAGTTTGTTTATAAGGCTATTCCACTCGCTCAAATCACTTTCAAAACCGCCAATTCAAGATATTTTAGTTATTTTAACATAGCTGTTTTTTGCTCCCGGTACAGAACCTTTTACCACAAGCAAATTTGCATCAGGAATCACTTCCACAACTTCCAGGTTTCTCACTGTAACTTGCTCATCTCCCATATGTCCAGCCATTCGTTGACCTTTAAATGTATGGGACGGGAACGAGCTTGAACCAACAGAACCAGGTGCTCTATGCCTGTCGCTTTGTCCATGCGTCTTGGGACCACCGCCAAATCCATGCCTCTTTACAACTCCTTGAAATCCCTTACCTTTTGATCTTCCCGTTACCTTAACAAGATCACCAACAGCAAAAACATCTTCAACCCTTATTTGATCGCCTGGTTTATATTTACTTATATCAAATCCCTTAAACTCTTTCAATACCCTCAAATTTGGAACATTTGCTTTCTTAAAATGTCCTTGCAATGGTTTAGGCGTTCTTTTCTCTTTCTTTAATCCAAAACCAAGCTGAAGCGCCTCATAACCATCCCGTTCTTCCGTTTTCACTTGGACAACATAACAAGGTCCAACTTCAAGGACAGTACACGGTATAGCAACACCATTTTCACCAAAAATTGTGGTCATTCCAAGTTTTTTTCCTATCAATCCAGTCATATCCAAAACTTGATTTAAATTTTTATGTCTTTATCTCTACTTCTACTCCTGCTGGCAGATCAATTTTTGTCAAAACATCCATAGTTTTTGCGTTCCAATTCAAAATATCAATTAATCTCTTGTGAGTTCTTATCTCAAACTGCTCGCGGGATTTTTTATCAACATGCGGTGACCTTAAAACAGTAAAAACCGAGCGCTTTGTCGGCAGGGGTATAGGCCCTGAGACAACAGCGCCCGTTTGTTTCACTGCTCTTACAATTCTATCAGCTGACTTATCAATTAACCGATGATCGTATGACTTCAGTTTGATCCTAATTCTTCTTTGTTGCGCCATTTTAGATAAACCTGTTTTATTCAAGTATCTTGGTAACTACTCCTGCGCCAACCGTTTTACCACCTTCACGAATAGCAAACCTCAACCCTTCCTCCATAGCTACGGGTGCGATCAACTCAATCGCCAATCTAACATTATCACCAGGCATAACCATCTCCTGACCCTCTGGTAAACCAACTATAGTTCCAGTGACATCAGTTGTTCTAAAGTAGAACTGCGGTCTATAACCCTTATAAAATGGGGTATGACGCCCGCCTTCTTCCTTGGAGAGGATATAAACCTCGGCTTCAAACTTAGTATGCGGAGTTATCGTTCCAGGTGCTGCTATAACCATACCACGCTCAAGTTCATCTTTTTCAATACCACGAAGGAGCAACCCAACATTATCACCAGCAATCGCTTCATCAAGTTCCTTACGGAACATTTCAATACCTGTAACAACTGTCTTCTTGTGCTGACCAAGTCCAACTATCTCTACCTCATCTCCAAGTTTTACTCTACCTCTCTCAACACGACCAGTTCCTACGGTTCCACGCCCAGTGATTGAAAAAACATCTTCAACAGGCATAAGGAATGGCTTATCAACATCACGCTGTGGTATTGGAATATAAGTATCAATCGCATCAAGCAACTGATAAATTGGCTGTAAATCTGGATGATCAGGCGTTGTTTCTGGCTTCATTCCAGCTTCAAGAGCCTTCAAAGCACTACCTCTAATAACTGGAACCTCATCACCCGGAAATTCATACTTCTTCAATAGATCTCTAACTTCAAGCTCAACAAGATCAAGTAGCTCTGGATCGTCAACCATATCAACTTTATTCATAAACACAACGATGTATGGAACATTAACTTGCCTTGCCAAAAGGACATGCTCTCTGGTTTGAGGCATAACCCCATCATTTGCTGCAACAACAAGAATTGCGCCATCCATCTGCGCCGCACCAGTAATCATGTTCTTTATGTAGTCTGCGTGCCCAGGGCAATCAACATGTGCATAATGTCTTTTTTCAGTTGAGTATTCAACATGTGAAACCGCTATCGTAATACCACGAGCCCTTTCCTCTGGAGCGTTATCGATTGACTCAAATGGTCTTGGCTGTGCAAGACCCTTTTTCGCAAGCGCATAAGTTATAGCAGCTGTCAATGTTGTTTTCCCATGGTCAATATGACCAATTGTTCCAACATTGACATGGGGTTTGTCTCTTACGAATTTTTCTTTCGCCATAATCTAATTCTCCTTAATTTTTAGTTTTTTAAACAATTGTTTCTTTAGTTTTTCCACGAACTTTTTCAATGATCATATCGGCAATTTGCTGTGGAACTTCCTCATAATGATGGAACTGCATTGTGTAAATCGCTCGCCCTTGAGTAATTGATCTAAGTCTCGTTGCATAACCAAACATCTCAGCAAGCGGAACAAGGGCTTTTATAACTTGCCCGTCCTTTCGCATATTTATACCCTCAATTCTCCCACGCCTTGAGTTCAAATCACCTATTACATCACCAAGATATTCCTCAGGGGTAACAACCTCAACCTCCATAATTGGTTCAAGGAGAACAGGATCTGCTTGTTTCGTCGCTTCTTTAAACGCTATCGAAGCAGCTATTTTGAAAGCAAGATCTGATGAATCAACCTCATGATAGGAACCATCAAAAAGCGTTACCTTAACATCAACAACTGGATAACCCGCAATTATTCCATTTTGCATTGCTTCTCTTATCCCCTGATCAACAGCTGGGATATATTCCTTCGGCACAACACCGCCAACAATTGCATCTATAAATTCATAACCCTTACCACGATTTGGTTCAATTTCTATCCAAACGTGCCCATATTGTCCACGTCCACCAGTCTGGCGAATAAACTTTCCTTCTGCCCTTGCCTTCCTCCTTATCGTCTCTTTATATGCAACCTGAGGTTTACCAATATTTGCTTCAACCCTAAACTCACGTTTTAATCTATCAACAATTATCTCCAAGTGTAGCTCACCCATCCCACTTATCAAAGTTTGTCCCGTTTCTTCATCAACCGTTACTCTAAAAGTTGGATCCTCGTCCATAAGTTTCGCAAGCGCTTCGCCAAGTTTATCTTGATCTGCTTTTGTCTTTGGCTCAATCGCCACAGATATAACTGGCTCTGGGAAATCCATTTTTTCAAGCAAAACCGGATCATCTTCTGAACAAAGAGTATCTCCCGTCTTCGTAAATTTTAAACCAACAACTGCAACTATATCACCAGCATAAGCCTCTTCAACATCCTCGCGATGATTTGCATGCATTCTTAAAATTCGTCCCACTCTTTCCTTCTTACTCTGAGTTGAATTATAAACATATGATCCTGCCCTCAATGTCCCAGAATAAACCCTTATAAATGTTAATTTACCAACATAAGGATCAGTCATTATCTTAAATGCAAGCGCTGTAAATTTCTCATCATCAGAAACAACTCTGACAACCCTATCATCTTTGAACGGATGATGACCAATAACTTGCCCATGATTTATATCAAGCGGTGATGGCAAATAGTCAACAACAGCATCAAGCAAACGCTGAATCCCTTTGTTCTTAAAAGCAGAACCACAAAGCACAGGCACCATCTTAAATTCAAGAGTTGCCTTCCTTATGGCAGATTTAATTTCCTCTTCACTTATCTCCTCACCATCAAGATACTTGACAAGTAAAGTATCATCAAATTCAGAAACTGCCTCAAGCATTTTAGTTCTATATTCAACAGCCATATCCATTAATTCTTTTGGTATATCAAACTCTTCCCAAGTTGCACCAAGCGTTTCTTCTTTATACACCACCGCTTTCATCTTGACAAGATCTATTATTCCAGTAAATAATTCACCCTGACCCATTGGTAATTGAATCGGAACCGGATTTGCACCAAGACGCTCGCGAATCATATTAACAACATTAAAGAAATCAGCACCAACTCTATCCATTTTATTAATAAAAGCAATTCTTGGAACACGATACTTATTAGCTTGTCTCCACACTGTTTCTGATTGCGGTTCAACTCCACCAACTGCACAGAACAACGCAATTGCCCCATCAAGAACACGCAACGATCTTTCCACCTCAACTGTGAAATCAACATGTCCAGGTGTATCTATAATGTTAATCCTATGATTCCTCCAAAAGCAAGTAGTTGCAGCACTTGTAATCGTTATACCACGTTCCCTCTCTTGAGGCAAAAAGTCCATTGTTGCAGAACCTTCATGAACTTCACCCATTCTATGAATCTTACCTGTGTAGTATAAAATTCGTTCAGTCGTTGTCGTTTTTCCAGCATCTATATGAGCCATTATTCCGATATTTCTCGTCTTCTCTAATGGATACTCTCTTGGCATATTTCTAATTTTAACACCTCGGAAATTTTATTTTTAAAATTACCATCTAAAGTGAGCAAAAGCTTTATTTGCTTCAGCCATCTTATGCGTATCTTCACGCTTCTTCACAGCCATTCCCTCATTTCTGGCAGCAGCCATTAACTCCTCAGCAAGTCTAACCATCATTGGCTTTCCCTTTCTTTCACGAGCATATTGAACAATCCATCTTAACGCTAACGAAATACTCCTTTCAGGTCTTACCTCCATTGGAACTTGATAAGTTGCTCCACCAACTCTCCGCGGTCTTACTTCAAGGATTGGCTTTACATTCTCAACAGCCTTCTTGAAAACTTCAAGCGGTTCTTGTCCCGTTTTCTGCCTTATTATTTCAAACGCATTATAAACAATTTTCCTTGCTATACTCTTTTTACCATCTTTCATAACCTTGTTAATTAATTTCGCCACAAGGACATCATTATATTTCGGATCTGGTGCTATTTGCCTTGGCTCAGCTCTTCTTCTTCTCATAAACCCTTAGATCATTTTTGTTGTTGTTCTTTCGGCCTTTTTGCTCCGTATTTTGAGCGACCTTGCTTCCTGCCTTCAACCCCGGCAGTGTCAAGTGCACCACGAATTATGTGATATCTTACTCCCGGCAAATCCTTAACTCTTCCACCGCGAACTAAAACGATAGAGTGTTCTTGAAGGTTATGTCCTTCACCAGGAATATATGCGATGACCTCAACTCCATTTGTAAGCCTTACTTTAGCAACCTTTCTCAACGCTGAATTTGGTTTTTTAGGAGTCGTTGTGTAAACTCTAACGCAAACTCCTCTTTTCTGTGGACAGCCCTGTAAAGCCGGGGACTTGCTTTTCCATCTAACTTTTTCTCTGCCGTAACGAATTAATTGGTTAATTGTCGGCAAAACTTTTTACCTCATTTTATTTTTACAAGAGCGAAAAATAATAAAAAAATTTCATTTTCACAAACTTTGGAAAGCAAAATGCTCGTGCACCACCGGGGACTCGAACCCCGAACCAACGGATTAAGAGTCCGCTGCTCTACCATGTTGAGCTAGTGGTGCACTACCTCTTAATGAGGCAATTTCAAATATAAAAAATTTTCAAAATAAAATCAAATTTTTACAAAAATAAATCTTTCGCATTTCGTGAAAACCCAGAACCTAAAAAGAAGCAGAAATTAAAATAAGTTCAACTCCTATGCTTTTCTACGATGAAAAATTTAAACGCTCCGATGACATGGCTAATTTTACAACATTAATTAAGATTTGTTTATTTTTGCCTTATTTCTTATATTTAAACACTATGAAAGACAATGCCTTTGAAATTTGCGAGGGAATGAAAAAGATCATAATAGCTATTGACGGTCCTGCAGGTTCAGGTAAGAGTACAACTGCTCGGCTTGTCGCTCAAAAGCTTGGTTATATTTACATTGACACAGGTGCAATGTACCGTGCTCTTACTCTCAAAGTAATTAACTCCGGGATTGACCCGAACGATGAAAAATCGGTTGCGGAACTTGCTGAAAACATGAAGATTGAACTTCTTTACGAAAATGGAAACTTGAAGGTCATACTTGATGGAAATGATGTAAGTGAAAAGATAAGAACCCCGGAAGTTACATCACTTGTTAGTATTGTTAGCGCTCATCCAAAAGTTAGAGAAGTGATGGTTAAAAAACAACAAGAACTTGGGAAAGACGGCGGAGTTGTGATGGACGGCCGAGACATCGGCACCGTGGTTTTCCCAAACGCTCAGCTGAAAATCTTCATGACAGCAGATATAAAAGAAAGAGCCAAAAGAAGACAAAAAGAGTTAGAAGCACAAGGTTTTAAGGTAGATCTTGAAAAATTGATATACGAAATTGAAGAAAGAGATAAATTTGACTCAAGCCGCGAAGTCGGTCCATTGAAAAAAGCCGACGATGCAATTGAGATAGATACGACGAACTTAACCATTGATGAGCAGGTTGATTTCGTTCTAAAGAAGGCATATGAATTAATAAACCAAAACTCAAACGAGAAAAACAATGCAAGTCATCATAGATAAAAACGCTGGATTTTGTTGGGGCGTTGTAAGAGCTATTGAAATAGCTGAGAAGGAACTTAGCGCCTCCGGCAAACTTTATTCGCTTGGTGAAATAATTCACAATCCGGTTGAAGTTGAAAGATTAAAACAAAAAGGTCTTATACCGATAACCCACGATGAACTTGAAAATGTAAAGGATGCAAAGGTGTTAATTCGTGCACACGGAGAACCGCCATCAACATATGAAATGGCTCAAAAATATGGAATTGAAATCGTTGATGCAACTTGTCCAGTCGTGACGAAGCTTCAAAGCAGGATAAGAAAATTCTATTTAGAAGGATATCGGATTGTAATTTTTGGTAAGAGGGAACATCCAGAAGTTATCGGCTTGGTTGGACAATGCGATGGAGACGCAATTGTTATAAAATCACTTGAAGAGATTGAGAAAATTCCTTTAAAAGGTAAAGTTGTTTTGTTTTCGCAGACGACGATGTCAAAAGATTTATTCTACAAGATAAAAGAAGAAATAGAAAAAAGAGTTGAAGAATTAATTGTGGTAAAACCAGAGGATGAAGCGGTTGAATTTGTCGCAAAAGATACGATATGCAGACAGGTTTCAGATAGAGATGATAAATTGAAAGAGTTTGCAAGAAGTGTTGATGTCGTGATCTTCGTTGCTGGTAAAAACAGCTCAAACGGAAAGGTGCTCTTTGAAATTTGTAAATCTGAAAACCCAAAAACTTATTTCATAGAAATGCCTAAAGAACTAAATCTTGAATGGTTTAAAGATTGTGAGACCGTTGGTGTAACGGGAGCAACTTCAACTCCACAATGGTTAATGGAGGAAGTTAAAAAAGAAATTGAAAGATTGTGCAACGAGCAAAACATGGGTTTTCAAAAGCCATCATAAAAGAAATTGTTAAACCCGCCTGTGTGGAGTTAACGAGTTTTTGATGGCTTTTGGCGTTAACTTCCGCACAGGCGAAAAAATCAAAATTGTAGGAGGTAGAGAGTTAATGGCAGAAATCCTTGAAAATTTAAATCAGCAGCAAAAACAAAGAGACACAGCACAACACTTAGTGGATGATGAACACGAAACCGTTGCGTCATATTTGAAGAAAAGAAAAGGCGATAAGATCAAGATTTACAACGAGGGCGGTTATGATGAAGAGGAACAAAAGAAACTCTTAAAATTATATGAGCAATCCTTAAGCAAAGTCGTTGAAGGAGATATTCTTGAAGGAGAAGTAATCGAAATCGACCGAGAAAGAGGCGAAGTAGTAATTGATATTGGATTTAAATCTCCAGGAATTGTCCCATTAAATGAGTTCAGAAATCCTGAATCTTTAAAAGTTGGAGACAAAGTTGAAGTCAGCATTGAAAAAGTAGAAGATAAAGAAGGACAAATAGTCGTTTCCCACAAGCGAGCTCACTTCTTAAAGGTTTGGAAAAGAGTAAATGAAGCTTTTGCAAAAGATGAAATTTTAAAGGGATTGATTATAAAACGAATTAAAGGAGGATTTGTCGTTGATATTGATGGATTGCTTGCTTTCTTGCCAGGTTCACAAGTCGATATAAAGCCAATAAGAGATTATGACGCTTGGGTCGGAAAAGAAATTGAATGTAAAGTCGTTAAAATTAATCAAGCTGCCGAAAATGTCGTCGTAAGTAGAAAAGCTTTGGTTGAAAAAGAACTTGAAGAACGCAAACGCAAATTCTTTGAAACCGTCAAAGTTGGCGATAGAGTTAGAGGAACGGTCAAAGCAATCGTTGATTTTGGTGTGTTCGTTGACATGGATGGAATTGATGGGTTAATTCACATAACAGATCTATCATGGGGAAGAGTAAATCATCCATCCGAGGTTGTCCAGCTTGATCAAGAGCTTGAAATGGTCGTGACACGAGTTGATGAAGTTACACTTCCAACGGGTGAAAAGGTAAAGCGCGTTTCACTTGGAATTAAGCAACTTCAACCCCATCCTTGGGAAAACATTGACCAAAAATATAAGGTCGGTCAAAAGGTTACTGGAAAGGTCGTTGCCATAACAGATTACGGCGCGTTTATTGAAATTGAAAAAGGTATTGAAGGATTAATCCATATTTCAGAAATGAGTTGGACACAACATATAAAGCATCCATCTCAGTTTGTAACAATGGGTCAGATAGTTGACGCTGTGATTTTACATCTTGATAAAGAAGGTAGAAAACTTTCGCTTAGCATGAAACGACTTGAACCAGACCCATGGGAAAAAGTTGAAGGAAAATATCCTGTCGGTTCAAAACACAAAGGCATAGTTAGAAACATCACGAACTTTGGTGTATTCGTTGAGTTAGAACCTGGAATTGATGGCTTAATTCACATCTCAGATCTATCTTGGACCAAAAAGATTCGTCATCCCGCTGAAGTTGTTAAGAAGGATCAGGAAATAGAAGTTATAATACTTGGGATAGACAAGGAACAAAGAAGAGTAACGCTCGGTCATAAGCAAATTTATCCAAATCCATGGGATAAATTTGAACAGACTTATAAAGTCGGCACAGAGACACAAGCTAAAATAGTGAGAATTATTGAAAGAGGTGTAATAGTTGAACTTCCTGATGGGGTTGATGCGTTTGTTCCAATTTCACATTTGATGCCAGGACAAGCACAGATAAAGAACATCCACGCAGTGTTCAAAGAAGGTGAAACATTACCTTTGAAGGTAATTGAATTTGACAAAGAAAGACAAAAGATAATTCTTTCTGTTTCAGAATACTTCAAAGATAAGTCGGAGCGACTCGTCAAGGAATTTCTCGATAAACACCCGATCCCATCAGATGAGGCACAACTCAAAGCACCCGTCACTTCAGTTGGAGTTGAAGCTGAAGGTGAAGAACGCGTTTTCATTGAAACAAATTATGGAAAAGAAAGTGTCCCTGGGCAAAAATCTCAGGGATCTCAACAAAAACAAAACTAAACTTAATCAACCTCCAGCTTGCAGCCGTCCCGTCCTTTTCCGAGGAACGCGGACGGCTTTTTTATTTAATTTTGAATTTCAATTAAATCGAACAGGCACAAAGTGTGAAGAAGTTAAAATTTGAAATAATTGCGATTGTAATTTTATCTACGCTTTTAACCGCACAAGATCAAAGCGACACTGCAAAAGTTGGAAAGAGCGATATAGATACTATTGTCGTTTACACTGCAACAGATTCAGCAATTTACGATGTTGAAAATAGAGAAATGTTTCTTTTCGGCGGAGCAGATATAAAATACAAGACGATGAGACTAAGATCAGCTGTTGTAAATATGAAACTTGACAGCGCATTACTTGAAGCTTTCGGTATACCCGACTCAACCGGAAATAATTTCAAAGGACTTCCGATTTTAAACGATGGACCAGAAGAATATCATGGATTTAGATTAGCCTATAACTTCAAAACTCAAAAAGGGAGAATAACGCAAGCAACAACCCAAATGGAAAACGCGTTTTACTACGGAGATAAAATAAAGAAAGTTGAAAAAGATGTCCTTTTCGTCTATAAAGGACGATATACAACTTGCGACGCAGAGGAACCACATTATTGTATTGAGGGGCATGAAATGAAAATAATTTTAAACGACAAGGTTATAGCTCGCCCTGTGGTTTTATATATCGCTGATATTCCCGTTTTTGCTCTGCCATTTGGAGTTTTCCCAAGCAAATCAGGAAGAAGATCTGGATTTATCCCTCCAATTTGGGGGCAAACCTACAACGCAGGTTTTTATTTCAAAAGGTTCGGATATTACTGGGCAATGAGTGATTACACTGATTTAGCGACAACTTTTGATTGGTATACACGAGGCGGATGGCAAGTTGCAAGTGATTTTAGATATGTTTTGAGATACAAATTTAACGGCATGCTGGGCTTTGTAGAACCTTTGCTGAACTTTTACACTGGTGAACAAAGCGATCCAGACAAGACACTAAGCAAGGAATGGAGATTTAACTTGATACATAGTCAAACTATTGACCCAACATCAAGGATCAGCGCGAACATAAATATCTCAACGAATAACTATTTTCGTGCCACTGGGACAACAGTTAGAGATGTGCTTCAACAAACGCTGACTTCAAATGTTAGTTATTCAAAAACTCTTGAAGAAATAAACGGCTCAATCTCAATTAATGCATCAAGAGTACAAAACCTTAACACTGGGACCGTTGACGAGATACTGCCAGAGATTTCCTTTTCACTCCCACAAGTATTTTTATTCGGTGGAACTCCATATGGTTCAGCTTTTGCAAGTGGAAAATGGTATGAGAAGTTAAGTTTCGGATATTCATCAAGGTTTGTCAATCAAAGAAGCACTGCGATATCAAGGCAATTTAGATATGGAATATCGCACAATTTAAGGTTCAACTTCACACCAACGGTAAAATACTTTAACATAACTCCGTTTTTCACTTACAATGAAAATTGGTACGATAGGCGAACGATAAAGTTTTACAACCCGGAAACGAGAAAGGTTGAATCACGAATTCAAAGAGGATTTTACCAATCAAGATATTTTAACTTTGGAATTTCCGTCTCGACGAAAATCTATGGAATTTGGCAGCCGGAAGTTTTGGGGATTGCTGGATTTAGACACACATTGATGCCAAGTCTTTCGCTCGTCTATCAGCCTGATTTTTCAAGTCCATTTTGGAAAAACTACGGGACTTATGTTGATTCAGTTGGTAATGCTGTAAAATACGACTACTTTGAAAACTCTCTTTTCGGTGGCGCACCAATAGGTAAATCGCGGTCATTAAATGTTGGCATAGGAAACATATTTGAAATGAAAACGACTTCGTTAGATTCAGCCGGGCAACCGAAAAAATATCAACTTTTGAATCTGAATTTATCATTTTCATATAATTTCGTTGCTCCAAATAAAAAACTCTCACCCTTGTTTATCACTGCGAGAACCACAATTGCCGGAGTTGATATCTTTTCAAGTTCAGTTTTTGATTTTTATAAATTCAACAGCACCGAGCCACTAATTCGTGAAGGCAAGATCGCACGAATGACGAATTTCACAGTTTCATTCTCGTTTGCCTTCTCCGGAAGGAAAAAAGAAGAAATAAATAGAATGCAAGGAATTGAAGAAACTGGAAGCGAACTTTTCAGAGGTCACGACATTTTTAAACCAAGCTTTGAATTTGGATGGAATCTATCTTTTGGATTCGACTTTTCATTAAGCAGAGTAAGTCCAACACAGACAGTAAAATCAGCAAATTTGAGATTCTCGTTTGGATTTGATGTCACAAAAAATTGGAGAATAATGGGAAGCGGAAGCTACGATCCAATACGCAAAGAAATTATAGTCCCAAGTATAAACATTTATAGAGATCTTCACTGTTGGGAGGCAAATTTTGAGTGGAGACCTATTGGCTACGCAAGAGGTTTTGACCTTGAGATAAGAGTTAAAGCTCCACAACTCCAAGATCTGAAAATCGTCAAGAGAAAATCAAACATCGGAAGATAAAATCTATATTAAGTGCTGAAATTTTGAGAGCTGGAAATTTTATAATTCGCTTTCTTGTCTAACTTTGAAATTATGATTAACTTTTATAAAAAACTCGCTGAAAATAAAAAATGAAGCAGGATCCAAAAGATATCTTAGGAACAGAAATAATTAGCGAATTCAAACCAAGTTTAGTAGATTCGCAAAGGATAAAAAATGTTGCAGTTATAGGAATTGGTGTGATGGGTCGCGGGATAGTGCAAGCGATTGCACAAGCAGGTTTTGATGTGATAGCTGTTGAAAAAGATGATAATTCACTAAATAATGCAATGGAAAAACTTGAGGAAACGCTTGATTACGAGATCCAAAGATGGGCTATGACAAAAAGCGAGAAAAAATCAATTTTATCCAGAATTGAATGGACTACCAACATTGAAGATGTTAAAGAATGTGAACTTGTAATTGAAGCAGTTGATGAAGATTTCGATCTGAAAAAAGCGATTTTTAAAAAGCTTGATGAAATTTGCCCACCTCACACAATTTTCGTATCAAATACATCAACACTTTCATTGACTAAAATTTCCGAAGCCACAAAACGCCCAGATAAAATCATAGGAATGCACTTCCTAAATCCAGTTCCTAAAATTCCATTAGTTGAGCTCGTTCGTGCTCTTAAAACATCTGATGAGACATTTAGAAAAGTAAAAGCATTCGCAGAACAGATTGGGAAAACCGTGGTTGAAGTTTATGAGTATCCAGGCTTTGTCACAACGCGCGTCATCCTTCCGATGTTGAACGAGGCCATGCATGTTTTGATGGAAGGCATCGCAACAGCCGATGGAATTGATACAGCAATGAAACTTGGTTATAACTTCCAAATGGGACCTCTTGAAATGGCGGATACAATGGGGCTTGATGAAGTTTTGACTTGGATGGAAAC
Source organism: Candidatus Kryptonium sp. (assembly GCA_039630395.1). Classification (GTDB taxonomy): domain Bacteria; phylum Bacteroidota; class Ignavibacteria; order Kryptoniales; family Kryptoniaceae; genus Kryptonium. The sequence continues at coordinate 31,497 of JBCNVC010000009.1, forward strand.
ACTCTACAAAGAGCTTGGTGAGAAATATAGACCTTGCCCTCTTTTAAGAAAACTTGTTCGCGAAGGGAAACTTGGGAAAAAAACAGGTGAAGGATTTTTCAAATATGATGAATTTGGGAGGAAGATAAATTGAGCAAGCTTTTTGATAAATTTTGCCTCTTCGCCCTAAATCTGCGAAATCTCTTCGTGATTTATTTTCTTCTCGCTGTATCTGCAGGTATACATTCTTATTTAATTGGACCGCAAGAATTCGCCGGAAGACAATACACACACTACAACAATTTTCTGACATTCAAGTATTCATACTTCCATTTAATTCAGAACAAGGATCTTTACATTGAATATCCAGACGAACATTGGGATTACTTCAAATACAGCCCTACATTTGCGCTGATGATGTTTCCATTTGCATATTTGCCGAATTTGATAGGCTTACTTTTATGGAATCTTGTTAACTCGTTAATCTTGTTTTTCGCGATCAAAGAGTTGAAAATAGATGATAAAATTAAGGCATTGATTCTATGGTTTACCGCAATTGAACTTTTGACATCAATTCAAAATGAACAAAGCAACGGTTTAATCGCCGGACTTTTCATCTTATCCTTCGTACTTTTTGAAAAGAACAAACCTTTGCTTGCCACGCTATTGTTGACTTTATCAGCATATATTAAGATATTTGGAGTTGTTGGTTTCATTTTGATATTGCTCTATCCCAACAAATTGAAAACAATTTTCTATTCAATTTTTTGGATGATACTTTTTGCAGTAGCTCCGCTTGTCGTCGTATCACTTGATCAATTGAAATTTCTTTATACAAGTTGGATGAACTTGTTGCAGTGGGATTATTCGGCATCACTTGGATTGTCTGTTGCAGGATGGTTAAAAACATGGTTTAATCTTGAGCCACCTAAATTTTTGATCACTCTATTTGGTGCGATCTTCTTACTTTTACCACTTCTCAAATGGAAAAATTTTGAAAATTTCGGATTTAGATTTCTTTATTTAGCGCTCATTTTAATTTGGGTGGTGATATTTAACCACAAAGCAGAATCTCCAACTTATGTAATTGCGATTTCTGGGGTTGCAATTTGGTATTTTTCGCAAAGGAAAAAATTGGTAAATTTTGTCCTTCTTATTTTTGCTTTCATTTTTACCTCACTTTCACCAACTGATCTTTTCCCTAAATTTCTGAGAGATTCGCTCGTTATCCCATATGTTTTAAAAGCTGTACCCTGCATATTTATTTGGATGAAGCTGACATACGAGATTATCTTTGATAAATTTGAATTAAAGAAGGAGATCAAATGGACCTAATTCTGAAATTTATTAAGTTCAGCATAGTTGGATTTACGGGTGTTATCGTTGACTTTGGCGCTACTTTCATAGCGAAAGAAAAGTTAAAAATTCAAAAATATATCGCTAACAGTATAGGTTTTACACTTGCTGCAACGAATAATTATATACTCAACAGAATATGGACATTCCAAAGCAAGGATCCCGAAATACTTCTTCAATATGGAAAGTTCTTTATAATTTCAGTAATCGGATTGCTATTAAATAATCTCATTGTTTATCTTCTTCACGGAAGAACAAAGTTAAACTTTTACATTTCAAAGGGTTTTGCGATCCTCGTCGTAACGCTATGGAACTTTCTTGCAAACTACAAATTCACTTTTAGATAAATTCAAAAAATAAATCCAAAATGATAAGATGAAAGTTCTTGTTCTGAATTCTGGAAGTTCCTCTATCAAATATCAATTTATTGAAACATCAAACCACGAAGTCCTTGCCAAAGGACAAGTTGAAAGAATAGGAATGGATGATGCAGTTTTAACCCATATCAGAGCAGATGGAGATACCGTTAAAATAAGCGCTGAAATACTTGATCATAACATAGCAATTGAGTATGTGATCGCGGTTCTATTAAGCAAAAATCATGGGGTAATAAAAGATAAATCAGAGATAGAAGCAATTGGACATCGTGTTGTTCATGGTGGTGAAACCTTCTCTGACTCAGTTCTTATAACCGATGAAGTTATTGAAAAGATAAAAGAAAACATTGAACTTGCTCCGCTTCACAATCCACACAACCTTCGTGGAATCTTAGCTTGTAAGCGACTTTTGCCAGATACACCACAAGTTGCAGTATTTGATACTGCATTTCATCAAAAAATGCCTGAACATGCTTTCATTTATGGTTTGCCGTATGAACTTTATAAAAAATACAAAATCAGAAGATATGGTTTCCACGGAACTTCACATAGATATGTATCAAAAAGAGCAAGCGAGATAATTGGAATACCACTTGAAAATTTAAAAATTATAACCGCGCATCTTGGAAACGGATGTAGCATGGCTGCGATTAAATATGGAGTTTCAATTGATACGACCATGGGCTTTACACCCCTTGAAGGTTTGCTTATGGGAACAAGATCAGGCGATTTAGATCCGGCGGTTGTTCTTTACATAATAAGCAAGGAAGGTTTAACGATGTCGGAAATAAATGCGCTTTTAAACAAACATAGCGGTCTTCTTGGGATTTCAGGCGTAAGCAGCGATATGCGAGAGATAATAAGCGAAATGAAGAACGGAAATCCAAGAGCAAAACTTGCATTTGATGTTTTTTGTTATCGCGTGAAGAAATATATTGGTGCTTATTCTGCAGCAATGGGTGGAGTTGATGTAATTGTTTTTACGGCCGGAATTGGGGAAAATAGTCCTGATGTAAGAAAGAGCGTGTGCGAAGGTCTTGAATTTCTTGGGATTAAAATTGATAACGAAAGGAACAATTCATCAGAAAAGGAAAAAATTATATCAACTGATGATTCAAAAGTAAAAGTTATCGTGATACCGACAAATGAAGAACTCGTGATCGCTCTTGACACAGCAGAAATAGTAAGTGAAAATAGAGTTAAAGCTATGGTATGAAAAGTGCAAATCAAAAACATAGAAGACGATCCTAATTACCAATAAATTGGAAAGGAGCTATAGTGGGATTTAGAATTAAACTGCCCCCTGAAATTTCGATATTTACAAACATATTGAGTAAACAAGTTATATGCCAAAAGCAATAGAATTAAAAAACATATTTGGAAGAAGCATTTATTTGCGCTCTTCTGTGGATTTATTGAAGGAAAAAATTTATAAACTCAAAATTGAAGCGAAGAATTTAAAAGACATAAATTTAGATTTTAAAAGAATAGAATTTGTCTCTCGCTCATCTGCTCACGAGATTTTAAAACTTAAATCAGAGTTTGAAAAAGATGGAATCTTTTTGTCCTTTTCAAATCAAAATGAGTTTGTGAGACGAATGTTTGTCAGGATTATAAATATACTATACTTTTTACTCATGCGCTTCAAACCAACTTTTTCCAACTCCAAGTTCAACAACCAAAGGAACATCAAGTTGAAGTGCATTTTGCATTTTCTCAAGTACAATTTCCTTCATTTGTTCAACTTCATCAGGCGAAACATCAAAGACAAGCTCGTCATGGACTTGTAATATCATCTTTGACTTAAACTTACGCTGTTTCATCTCGTTATAAATTCGCACCATCGCAAGTTTTATCAAATCAGCTGCTGTTCCTTGAATTCTCATGTTTATCGCTGTTCGTTCTGCGAATTCACGAACTGTTCTATTTCTACTATTAATGTCCGGGACATATCTTCTCCTACCAAGCAATGTTGAAACATAACCTTTTTGCCTTGCGTCGTCAATTGTTTTGTCAATGTATTCTTTTACTTTAGGAAATCTCTGAAAGTATGTTTCAATTATTCTTTTTGCCTCCGGTTGTGGAATTCCAAGTCGTTGTGATAAACCATACGGACTTATACCATACATTATCCCAAAGTTAACCTCCTTTGCTTTTCTTCTCATTTCATAGTTTACATCTTCTGGTCTAACGCCGAAAACGCTTGCAGCCGTTGACGAATGAATATCTAATCCTTTTCTAAAAGCAGATATCAAATTCTCATCACCAGATAAGTGAGCCATTATGCGAAGCTCAATTTGCGAATAATCAGCGGATAATATAAACCAGTCAGGTTCAGAAGGAATGAACGCTTTTCTTATCTCTCGCCCTATTTCTGTTCTTATAGGTATATTTTGAAGGTTCGGTTCACTGCTTGATAATCTCCCGGTTGCGGTTCCAGTTTGATTGAACGAAGTATGAACCTTACCTGTTTTGGGATTGATAAGTTTCGGAAGAGCGTCAACATAAGTTGACTTTAACTTTTGAATTTGCCTGTATTCAAGAAGTTTTTCAGCTATTGGATGCTCTTTTGCGAGCTCCTCTAAAACTTCAACATCTGTTGAATAACCTGTTTTTGTTGTTTTAACGGGTGGAAGTTTCAATTTTTTAAAAAGAACATCTGCGAGTTGCTGTGGGGAATTTATATTGAACTCAGTTCCAGCAAGATTATAGATATCGTGAGTTAAGTTATCAAGCATTCTGTCAAGTTCCTTGCTCATTTCTCTTAAAAGTTCCGTATCTAATTTCACACCGGAAGATTCCATATGAGCCAGGACTTCAACAAGCGGAAACTCAACCTCTTCGCATAGTTTTAGTTGTTCCCTTTTTTCAAGTTCATCTTTAAGCTTAAGCATAAGTTGTAAAGTTATATCTGCATCTTCGCAAGCATATTCTGCTACTTTTTCAACTGGGACATCGCTCATTTTTCTTTGATGTCGTCCTTCTCCTATCAGCTGAGAAATTGGGATCACCTGATATTTAAGATACTCTTTTGCAAGAACCTCAAGCGTATGGGAACTTTCCGGACTTAAGATATATCCAGCGACCATCGTATCAAAACTTATCCCGTTTATCCAAACCCCATATTTCGACATCAAAAGTATGTCATATTTTAAATTTTGTCCACACTTCTTTATCGTTGGATTTTCAAGTATTGGCTTGACATATTCTAAAACGGTTTCAAGTTCTATTCCAAATGTCTTCTTTTTTCTTTCTAATTCAAATAAGGAAGTGGGAGATGAAACTTCAACTGAAACAGGAACATAAAAAGCCTCTCCGGGCTTTGTCGCAAATGACATCCCAATTAAATCAGCATCAAGTGGATTTATACTGGTTGACTCGGTATCAAATGAAATTAAATCACTTGACTTTAACTTTTCAGCAAGTTCTCTTAACTCATCCACACTTTTAATAATGTGATATTGATGTGGTCTTGTTTTTATTGAATCATACTTTATCGGTTTCTTCTCTTCTTCAATTTTTTCTTCTTCAACTTCTCTTACTGCTGAGGTAAGACCAAGCTTTTTGATCAAACTTTTAAATTCGAGCTCATAGAAAAGTTCCGCAAGCTTATCCCTGTTTGGTTCTTTAGCTTTAAGCGAATATATGTCTATATCAAGAGGGACATCCGTTTTTATTGTTACTAGAGTTTTTGAAAGCAACGCTTTATCTATAGAATTTTTGAGGTTCTCTTTTATTTTTTGAGTTGGAATCCTGTCAACATTTTTCACGAGATTTTCAATTGAACCGAACTCTTTTATAAGTTGAATTGCGGTTTTTTCTCCGATTCCCGGTACTCCAGGAACATTGTCAACTTTATCTCCCATAAGCCCAAGGACATCAACAATTTGCTCAGGCCTAACACCCCATTCTTGCTTGACCTTCTCAACATCAACGATTTCAATATCCGCAAGCCCTTTCGTTGGTCTGTAAATTTTTATCATAGGTGAAACAAGTTGAAGTAAATCCTTATCGCCAGTGACGAGATATGTTTCTATACCTTTCGTTTCAGCAATCTTTGCAAGTGTTCCCATAACATCATCTGCTTCATATCCCGAGACTTCAAGGATCGGTATATTGAATGCTTTTATTACTTCTTTTAATTTTTGAAGTTGCACTGCCATATCTTCTGGCATTTTTTCACGCGTGGCTTTATACTCAGGATGCAGTTCGTGTCTAAATGTAGGTTGACCGGAATCAAAAACGACAGCGATATAGTCGGGTTTTTCTTCCTCAAGAATTTTTATAAGAGAATTAGAAAATCCATAGATTGCACTTACATTCATTCCACCAGATGTCACAAGTGGTCTTCCGATAAATGCGTAGTATGCTCTGTAAGCGAGGGCGGTTCCGTCAAGGAGAAAAAGTTTTTCCTTTTTTGACATTTATTTAAAAATTATTTTTTAAACTGGCTCCACCTCAAAATCATCTGGAACTTCTATTTCAAGCCGTAAGAGTGCTGCAGCAAGAGTTTTCCCTTGAGCATCATTTCGCAGTGAAACAGTTCCACCGCCGGCAAGTGCATCGTGTAAGAGAAAATTTAACGCGTAAAGGTTCGGCAACTCCCATCTTTCCACTTTCCCCAAACAAATACCTTCAAAATGTTTTTTAACGACCTCTGGTGTAACTTTTTCAACAAGAATTTTATAATATTCCGGCTTTCGCGCAATAAGCCCAATGTTAGCAGAATTTCCTTTATCTCCGGATCTTGCGTGCGCTATTTGAAGTAATTTTATTTTTTTCATTA
>JBCNVC010000009.1:38001-58212 GCA_039630395.1 Candidatus Kryptonium sp.
AATAAGCCCAATGTTAGCAGAATTTCCTTTATCTCCGGATCTTGCGTGCGCTATTTGAAGTAATTTTATTTTTTTCATTAAATCAAAAGCGAATCTTAATTTTTCAGAAATAAAATCTAAATCCGATCCCTCCGGTTACATCGAAGCCGGTTCCGGGAATTAGACTAAATTTTGGAGAAATTTCAAGGAAGAATTCATATCTATATTTTAGAAAATAATTAACACCAAAATTACCACTAGCACCCAATCCGCTATAATTTGAAGCTGCTACGAAAAAAACACCAGGTCCTAAGTAGAAATTTAGAGAACCATTCTTGTACCTATCTAATTCAAAAACAAAGTTATAGTGTGTTTGCATAAAGAAAGCATTATTAAATCGCCATGCAAGCAAAGCGTCAATGTTGCTATCTCTCGTTAAAAGATACTTTCCCGTTACTCCAATTGGAACACCAAGGTAAATACCAAGGCCAAGTTTGTTTTGAGAATAGGATACAATAGGTGTCAAAATAAATAAAACCAGCACAAAAAATTTTTTCATATAGACCTCCTTTTTTGATTTTTTTTTTAGAAAATTATCAAAAGTGTGATAATTTTTCAAAAAATTCCTTTAATAATAAGGCGCTAAAGCAAAATTCAGCTTTGGCAAGACTTTTAAGTATTTTTCCCATCTTACCACGCATCAACCAGGGAACTCCATCAATAATCGCAATTTTTATAACATTAACATTTGATGAAGATTTCGTTTCCTTTAGAAAACTAATCGCTTCATTAAATTGATTATCTTGACTACCACCAAAATCTGTGATAAATTTAGCAGTACCTATAATATATGTATTTTCAATTTTACCTATAAAATCTAACCCCTTGCTCAGTCTCGAAAATCTACACCCTAGTTTCTCTTTGGCATAATTTTTTAAAAATTTATCATCTTTATATAAAAAACATTTTCCTTTTCGGTTTTCAAATTCCCTAATATCAGTTAAAAAAAGAAAATTTTCTTGAAACTCATTTTTAAGCCATATTTTAAACATGGTGCCCATTCTTCTACTGGGCTTTTTAGGAACTTCTAATTTTTCTTTCAATTGATTGAAACTCATTTCAAGCAGTTTATCACAAATTTTTTGAACTGTCTTAGGATTCTTATCAATAGCATCCTCATAGTGTGTCAAAAAACCAATATATGGGTGTTCAACCGGAAATTTTAAATTTTTTTCTTTTTTTAACTTGATTAATTCTCTAATTAGATTCTTACACTCTCCCCTTTGGAAAAACTCTTTTAACTTTTGCAATTCCATATCACTGGTTTTTCTTCTACTAACTTCATCTGGAGGATATATTATCAACAATCTATCCAAATAATTCTCACTTTTTGCTAGTTCTATACTTTTTCTAACCCACTTGTTCATAGCTTCTTAGAAAAGTATAAACTGATTTTTAGATTTGTTATTTAGTTCCATTAAAATTTCTTTTATTCCTTCTATATTCTTTTGTTCTATTAGGATTTTCAATGTTTGCTTTACTTGAGAATTCATTAAATGAACTGGTAAAGTTTGCAATAATTTTTTTGTTTGAGATAACCCCAAATATTTTCTTATGTAATCAGAGTTTGAATATTTAAAGGTAGTTAAAAATTCACTATCTGTTATGTCTCTAAAATATTCAAGCATTAAATTAAAATAATCTTTCAATAAAGCTAAGTCATTCGGAGAAAGTTCTGGAGTTATAAAGATTTGAATGGGATGTGTTCGGTATTTTTCTTTTGTCACTACTATTCCATCAACACCAAATATTTCCTTAACATTATATATCCCAACTCTGCCTTCCCAACTACCTGTATCTAAAGTTCTTACAAACAAGGGATTGTTTTGAAGCTTCCGATAAAGTTTTTCGTTAACTAAATATGTGTTAACTTTATAGTAACCATTAGAAAAGTTATTTACATCCAAAAGTTTAACCCTTTTGCTTCCTTTATTTTTTCTAACTTCATTTAGCGTTAGATAAAATTCAATTTTTAAAGGTTGTGGAGATTTAAAATGTGTAACGAATTCATCAAACTCCCCACCTGCTCTATAAAAATTTCTAGGATTTAGGTTATATACTTTTTCAATTGCCTTATTGTTTATTTTTATGGCCTTAAAAGTTATAGGTTCTTGAATAGGTGATTTCTTTCTTTCAAAAAAACATATACATACATTCGTTCCAGTAAACCTGAAAATTTTTGTTTCAAAAATTATCGCCTTTTTGATATTATAGAAAGGAAGAAAATCCATTCTAATTTTATTAGATACCGAAAAACCAAATAAAAAATTGGTTGGAATTATATAGATCATTCTCTGAATATTATGTCTCAAATCATTCATGAGAGCGATTTGATATAAATCCTGATAGCCCTCATTCGGACCGGAAAAGTATTTTAAATTTCTTTCAAAACTTTTTACAATATAACCTAAATAAAGATACGGAGGATTCGTTATGTGATAAGGCGGATATTTTAAGTGTTCAAGATTAGGATAATTCAGTAAAGTATCCCTTTGTTGAATATTGTTTATTGCTATTTCATAAGGAATTCCGTACTTCTCTGCATTTTTTATTGATTTTTCAAGCATTTCATTTTGAATGTCAAAAAGGAAAATATGCTCTTTAAAAAATTCTATTCTCTTATCTATTGGGATTTCTTCTAAAATAGGTAAAATTAAATTACCTTCTCCTGCAAATAAATCTATCCAAGAGTAATTATAAAGAACATCTCTAATTTCTGGCAGAATAAATCTCTTAAAGATTTCAATCGAAGTAAGATGTATGCCATACTCTCTGCGTTTTTTCATTACCCCAACATGATATGCTGTTCCTAAATCTTTAACATAATCCTTAGTATCATTAATACTTTTCATATATTTCATAATGCACAAAATTTCTTTTTTATAAAATATACTTCGCTTCTTTATAATTAAAAAACTTTTATTTATATTTACTTCTTTGCTGCCAATTAACCGCTTTTAGACTTTCATAAAATAAATCTAATTTTTCACTTATTCAATAGCTTTCTCCCAGCCACGCCTTGATAGATCAAAATAAATAACCGATCCCGCCAAAAGACCAATGATTAAATAGATTATTCCTATTAGATATTCACCTAATACTATTTTTCCAATTCCAAAAAGCATCATATAAACAAGCACGACTCCACTTAACCAATCGACGAAAAGATAAAAGTAACCAGAATCTGGTTTAACCTCTGAAACTTCCTTCGCGATTTTCTTCCATCCTATTCCGCCTGGACGAACGCGACGATAAAAGTTTAAAAGATGTTCTTTATCAACCGGTTTAGTTAAAAAAGTTGCAACGAGCCAACTAGCTGTTGTAAAACCGACAATGTAAAACAAGGTTTCAGGGAAAGTTATTTTTGTAAAGAACTTTATATAAGCGTATCCGAAAAATGGCGCAACCATGGCTACTATCTCGCTCCATGCATTGACGCGCCACCAATACCATCTCAAAATCAGAACCAGCCCAAGCCCAGCGCTCGCTTCAATTATAAATTGCCAAGCTCCGGAAATAGTTTTAATTATCAAAGTAATAAGAACCGAAGCAATCATTACAAGTAAAGTTGTGATTCTCGCGACCAAAACATAATGTTTTTCACCAGCATCTTTTTTGATAAATCTTTTATAAAAGTCATTAATAACATAAGATGTGCCCCAGTTCAAATGTGTCGCTATGGTTGACATATACGCGGCGAAAAACGCAGCAATTAAAAGCCCTTTTAAACCATTAGGCAGATAATCTCTCATTGCATAAATATAGCCAAGTTTTTTATCATCTGGACCAAGCTCTGGATATAAAACGAGAGTCGCAAGCCCAACGATTATCCAAGGCCATGGTCTTATACAATAATGAGCAATTGTGAACCAAAGAGTTGCCAACAATGAATGTTTCTCGTCTTTTGCCGACATCATTCTTTGAGCAACATATCCACCTCCACCGGGTTCAGCTCCAGGATACCACGAAGCCCACCATTGAACAAATATATACGCAATGAAAGATGAAACTGTTAGCGCAAGAACCCCACCATACATAATTTGTTCATCGGTTCCAATAACTGGAGTAAACTTAAAAATCCAAGCAGGAAGTTTCTCTTTTAAGCCGACAACACCATTTACCTCTGGAAGATTTACTACAACTATTGCCAAAACAATAGTTCCAGCCATTGCAATGATAAATTGAATCGCATCGGTAACAGCAACACCCCATAATCCCGAAAGAGCTGAATATATTGCAACTATCAACATAGCCCCGAAGACATAATATCTCACCAATTCCTCCGGAACACCGAAGAAACCAGTAAGTATTGAAACCATCGCAACATTAACCCAACCAATTATTACAGTGTTTATAAATAAACCAAGGTAAAGCGCTTTAAAACCACGGAGGAACGAAGCTGGTTTTCCTGAATATCTTAATTCAACAAATTCAACATCTGTCAAAATCCCGGCTCTCCTCCATAATCTTGCGAAAAAGAAAACGGTTAACATTGACCCGAAAAGAAAGTTCCACCATAGCCAGTTTCCAGCTATTCCATTTTTTGCAACAAGTTCGGTTACAGCAAGCGGAGTATCGGCTGCAAATGTAGTCGCAACCATTGATGTTCCAGCAAGCCACCACGGAAGGTTTCTTCCCGATAGGAAAAATTCGCTTATGCTTTTTCCAGCCCTTTTTGAATAATAAACCCCGACGACAATGCTTATAACAAAGTATAAGGCGACAATGATCCAATCAATTAATTGCATTTCAAACCTTTTTTAATTTTAAAAAAATTTTTAATTCACAAGTGCCTCCGCTATCGCCTTATGAACAACTTTTCTAAGTTGAATATGTTTATTGTTTGCCCTCGTCGGATGAACACGATTTGTCAAAAGAACTGCAATTAAATTTTTCTCTGGATAAACATAAGCTGATGTTCCTGTAAATCCCGTATGTCCAAAAGCGTTTTCTCCGAAAGCTCCATCAAGTGCACTCTTACCATATGGAGATAAAGCATTATCCCAACCAAGACCACGATTATTCGGTTGTCTCTTTGTGAAAAGTTCAACAGTTTCTTTTTTGAAGAACCTCTTACCACCATATTCTCCACCATTTAAAATCATCTGCATTAATACCGCAATATCTCTCGCGTTTGAAAATAATCCAGCGTGACCTGAAACTCCTCCAAGAGCACGGGCATTTTCATCATGCACAACGCCGTGGACAAACTTACCAAGCGTGCTATCATATTCAGTCGGAGCGATATTTTCAACCCATTCTTTTGGCGGCAGGAATGTAGTTGATCTCATACCAAGCGGAATGTAAAAAGTTTTCTTAACATATTCATTAAGTGGCATTCCAGATACAATCTCAACTATTTTCCCAAGCACTATAAAACCAGGATCGCTGTAAACTGTGGAATCCCCTGTTTTGTATACAAGCGGTTGCGCATAAATTGAATCAAGAACCTCATCTGGCGTTTTACAAATTTTGTAAAATGGTTTCCACGATGGGAGTCCACTATTGTGAAGAAGCAAATTTCTTATTGTGACTTTTTCTTTGCCATTTTGAGCAAACTTAGGGATATACTTTGCAACAGGGTCATCAAGGTTAATTTTACCTTCCTCATAAAGCTTCATGATGGAGATCGTAGTTGCAGCAACTTTCGTGATTGAAGCCATGTCATAGATAGAGTTTTGATTGACCCTTCTTGAATAAGGATCATAACTATATGCCCCGAACGCTTTATGATATGCAATAACCCCATTTCTTGCTACAAGAAGCACAGCCCCAGGTGTTACTGAGTCTCTAATTGCTTTTTCCATTATCGTGTCAAGTTTAGCAAGCTTATTTGCATCAAGACCAGCTTCATCAGGATAACCGTAACGAAGCGTTGTTTTTGGATAAGTCAATCCAGTTCCAAGCGATGCGAAACCTGGAATGCCAATCGGTAGTTTGCCTTGAGGAGAAATCTCTCCAAATAAAACTTCAGCAGTTGCTTCAACGACAGGTTGAGCGTCTGAATATGAACACACATATGCTTTTACACCCGGATAATCAATAGCAATATAAGGATTGCCAAAGGAAATCAAAACAACAGGTTTACCAGAATCAAGAATCTGTTTTAAAAATCTCGCTTGTTTTTCTGGAAGTGAAATTGAAGCTTGATAAGCTCGGACACGAACATAAGCTGAAACAATAATAATGTCAAAATTATTAACCTTTGAAAGTATCGCATTTAATTCTTCATTTGTGCTTCTTAAATCAACTCTCTCAAAGGAAACATTCCCATATCTCTTTGAGAACTCCGAAACAAATGAATTCCCAGTATTAGGTTCATTTGAGTCAACCATAGTTATAAGCAAGATCTTGCTTTTATCAAACTGCATCAATGGTAAAATTCCATCGTTTTTCACAACGCTTATTGAAGCTCTGGCAATTTCTTTAGCTTTGCGAAGATGCTCCTCCGTTGCAACAACATCGCGAATTTTATCTATATCAACAAATCGGTTTTTATGCAAGCCGAGGTCATATTTGAACTCAAGAATTTTCCTAACCGATTCGTTTATTCTTTCTTCACTTATTTCACCCCTCTTAACCGCTTTAACAATTGCATCAATTGCTTCATCAACATCTGGTGGAGTTAAAATTATATCATTACCAGCTTTCACAGCTAAAACAGAAGCAAGAGCGTTTGAATATAGCTTTGTCACCCCGCGCATCGTCATAGCGTCGGTAACGATCAAACCTTTAAAACCAAGTTCATTTTTCAAAAGCCCAGTAACTATGTTATACGACAATGTCGAGGGCAGATTTTTCGCAGTATCTATTTGAGGGAAAGATATATGAGCAATCATGATTGACTTGACACCGGATTTTATTGCCTCTCTGAAAGGTGGTAATTCAATTGAATCCAGCCTTGTCTTCGGATGATTGATAACTGGAAGATCAAGATGTGAATCAATGTCTGTATCACCATGACCCGGGAAATGTTTTGCGGTTGCGATCATTCCATTTTCTTGAAGTCCACGGATAAATTCAACAGCAAATTTTGAAACGATCTCCGGAGTTTCGCCAAAAGAGCGAGTGTTGATCACTGGATTTTTGTAATTATTGTTCACATCCACTGTTGGGGCATAGTTTTGGTGTATTCCGATCGCACGTCCCTCAATTGCGGTTATTCTACCTGCTTCATAAGCGTATTCCGGTTTACCGGTGGCGGCTATCCCCATAGCCGGAGGGAAATGAGTTGTATTATCAAGACGCATAGCAGCACCCCATTCAAAATCTGCGGAAATTAAAAGAGGGACTTCAGCAATTTTTTGAAAATAGTTTATCATATCGGCTGTTTCATACACATCACCACGGAAGAAGATCAATCCTCCAACTTTTTTATCTTTGACATAATGGACGAGCCGTTTAAACTCCTTATTATCTTTCGCGAGAAAAATTCCACGAGCATCTGGCATGATCATCTGTGCTACCTTTTCTTCAAGAGTTAATTTCTTCATCCAATAATTCACCCATTGTTCTTTCTTAAGTTCACTCAATTTAATTCGCTCTTGCGGTCTTTTTTGTTGTTGGCTTTGCATAGATTGATCCCAAAACTTACCGAATCCATTTTGAATTATGATAGCTAGAGATATGAAAAATGCAAACGAGCTCAAAAAGAAAATAATCTTTTTCATTTTAACTTACGATTTTATTTTCAATTAAATTTCTACCATAAATAACAGCTCCATAAGCTGGGGAATGAATTGGTTCAATTAGATTAACTTGTGGAAGTTTGGAAAGTATCATGTTTTTCAACTTTTTTGAAACATAGTTGTCGTTTTGAAGCACTCCACCAATAAATGCAAGATTTACTTTCTCTCCAAATTGCGCTTTATTTAACATCGCTTTGATATGCAAGAAGAGCTCTTCACAAGCGCTGTCAAGAATTTCTCTGGCAATGTTATCGCCAAGTTCCACGGCTCTCATAACAACAGGTGCAACTTTTGCAATATCAAACTTACCAGAGTAAATCTCACTTACAACTTGCATTAAATCCGTTAAACCAAATTCTTCAAAAATAAGATCTCTTAAAATTGTTTTTTCACCTCTGCCGTCAACATATTTTGCAACAGCCCTAAGAGCCTCTCTTCCTATTACAAATGCACTTCCTTCATCACCTATGAATCTACCCCAACCCCCAATTCTATGAATTTTACCCTCAATATCTTTTGCAAACATTACAGAACCCGTTCCGGCAATCAAAATTATCCCTGCTCCTCCACCAAAGGCACCTTCAAGGGCAATCCTTGCGTCGGTTTCTATTATTAATTCTGGTAGTTTTAAATTTTCTTTATTTGCATATTCAATCAAGCCGTTAAAAATCCTATCTCTATCTTTTTGCCTTCCTGCACCGGTTAATCCAAGAACTGCTAATTTGACATCGTCAACTTCACATCCGGCTTTATTTATCAATTCATAAATCAGACTAACGAGAAGTTTAGAGACAGGTTCTACACCAAGCATTTGAAAATTAGCAGAACCCCCAAAAACTTCAGCAATAATTTGCCCCTCAAATTCAGCGATGATTCCATGCGTTTTCGTTCCTCCTCCATCTACACCTATTAGATATTTCGCCACGCCAATTCCTAAGTGATTTTAAAATTTGACGGACAAAGTTATATATTGAACATTTTTCAACCTTCCGAAATCTAAATATGCATAATCAACAACAAATGCCACACCTTTTGCTAATGCGTATCTTATTCCAGCCCCAAATGTATATCTTTGTTCACCTCCTTTTTCAAACAGCGATTTATACCCACCCCTTAAGAAAAAGATTTCTTTAAATGAGTACTCTACACCCAAATTTACATACTCTGTGTTGTCATTTGGATGAATAGCATCTATCGCGGTTGTTAGTCTTTGTGATTCAGTCTTTATGAAGTCATTTGAAAGACCAACCCTAAATATCAATGGCATTTCAAACTTATCGGTTTGAATAAAAGCATTTATATTATTCCCTGTTCCACCTCCGACCGTATAAATTATTATCAAATCGCGACCTGTAAGTTGCATTTTCGTTCCATAATTTGACATGCTTGCTCCAATTCGCATTCCGTTCAAAAAAGGAGTTACATACAAAGTTCCAAAATCAAGTGCGAATCCTTGAGCAACCTCATGCCAAATGTATTCTCTAACATACTTTGCATTGAAACCAATAGCAAACCTATCGGTCAACTGTCTTGAATATGAAATGCCCATCATTAATCCACCTGCCTTAAATCTTTCTCCAGTTCCATCTGGCATCTCAACAGTTCTAACTTCCATTTCCCCCATTGTAAGCGAGGAAATTTGCATTCCGATTGTTCCAAGATTTCCCAAGTTTAGCGCAAAAGCAGCAAAACTATATTTAATGTCCATAAGCCAGTCAACATAATTAAAAGTTGCTTCTCCTCTTCCGACTATTCTACTTAAGCCAGCAGGATTCCAATAAATCGCGCTTATATCATCAGCAATTGAATTAAAAGCTCCACCCATTCCGATAGCCCTTGCACCAATTCCGATTTTCAAAAATTGAGCTGATGTGGTTCCAGTTTTCGTTAAACTACTTCCAATTTGTGCAAGTGAGATTGAAATCCCAAGTATTAACACAATACAAACTTTTAAAATTATCCTATTCATAGCATTTCTCCGAAACTTTGTTTACTTAATTATGGCAAATTTAATTAACTTCTCACCTATGCCCGGAGCTTCAATATGAGCTATGTAAACTCCATAACTTACTCCTAAACCATCTCTGTTTAACAAGTTCCAATACACACGCCCATTATCAACATTACCGCTATGATGTATCTCTTTAACTAACTCCCCACTCAATGTGTATATCCTTATCACACATTCTTTCGGTAACCCATCAAAGTATATTCTTCTTTCACCTCTTACTTGACCAGGCAACTTGCTAACTGGCTCAAGCTCATTTATACCAACATATGGATTGGGAACCACCTTTATTCTATCTAATAAACTACGTGCTAACTCCTTATCATACCTATGTCCTCTAACCTCTAACCTAAAACTATCTACATCAACCACTCCACCCTCAACTGTATTGAAACTTCTTCTTGTTCTAACCCAGAACTCATCACCTTCGCGCAAATCTACGCCAATTCTCGGATAAGTGTATTCAACTACAGTGCCTCCAACATTCTCAACAACTTTTTGAAAGATCACTTGCCATGTGGTTCTATTTGTTGATTCGCGCTCCAAGAATATTACATCTTCACCTAAATCCCACCTGCTGTTTTTTATTACATCTCGGACATATACCTTAACTCGCCAACCTTCGGTTACATTTTCAACATAAAATGGCAATCTAACGCCATTTATACTTGTGTCAACAGGGCTAGCTAAACTACCATTTGATAAAGTGTCCAACCTACCAAATTTTATCCTAAAATCTGCTGGATACATTCTTCTGCCTAATCCGAGTGTAGCTGTGCTTATTGTATACTTAATTTTACCAATACTACCTCCACTCCAACCGCTCTTTGCCAAATTCAAACCTAAAGTTTCATTCCATACCCTTATTCTCATGCCATCAAATACCTCGCTTCCGTCCCCACCATTTAATTCTCTACTTCTGCGCACTGAATAATACCTATATCTTACCTCAATTTCGTTCCTACCTAATAAATTACCAGTTCTAAGTGCCCTTATTAAACCACGTTCATAATCAATCACATAATCTGTTCCTTCTACAAAATTTCCAACTCTAACATTACCCCTCAAAGGTAAAGCTGAAAGTTTCTTCCAAACTGTATCTCTGAAATCAAACTTTTCAACTTTTTCTTCATCTGGTATAACATTCCACCTTAAACTATCTCCTGCACCCTCAAACCATATACTATATCCCATATCTCTTACTTCCAAATCATTCAATACCTCCACCTGTATTCTTCCTGTTCCCCTTCCTCTTATCTGTTTAAACTTAACTCCATCAACAACTTTGCTCACTTCTGGCCCCACATAACCAATAGCCCTATCGCCTGGTATGACGCTAACAACATTATCGTCTAACTCTTCCTCACCGCTTATGGGGTCAACAATTATTTTCATTGTGCACTCACTTGGCGGTATACCTAAACTATCTCCTCTATCATATGAAACCACAGCATAATAATATTTAACACCATTCATAACCCCTACACTATCCACATAGCTATGCACTAATCCAACATCATCGCCCAAGTAATAATGAACTCCTCGCCCAGGATATGGTACAACACTATATCCACGCCAACCATTAACTTTATCAAATCTTGCATCCTTACCGAATGCATCTTTTAGTGGAACTCTTAAATAGCTAGCCCCTCTTCCATCCGTTATTAATTCTATATCCTTAAATTGTGGATCGGTTGACCTATATATAACATAACCTTCAAAATCATAACCAGGATCTCTTTCATCCAACGGATTTCTACCAAATAAAGGATCAAAACTGCGTTCTGCGCGTGTATCCCAATACAAAATGACTTTTCTATCACCAGCTACTGCCCGAACACGCGGTCTTTCAGGTGGTCTGAAGAATCTGTAATTTGCATTGTATATTCTCTGTACTGTCTCCGCATTCAACAATAAATCATTTAAATCCTCACCTAAAAGTAACGCCACAGAAAAACGTCTCGTTTGTCCTTTGGGAAGCCGAATATATCCCGAACCATACAGAAAAACATTATCTGCAGTTTGAATAATTTCCGAAAAGTTTCCGGGCTTTAGACGATTCCAAATGCTTTCATCATTACTTACATAATCTGTTGACCATATGAAAGCATTAAAGCTTGTTAAACCAATCATGTCAGATTCATCAAGATCTGTAAATTCAAAATTCGGCTCGCCAGGACTTAACGGATCTAAACTACCATCAGGAAGTAGCCTACCTCTTGTTGGAACACCGTCCCCTTCCCCTTCATCACCAGTTCCAGCCACTCCATCTATTCCTAAATCATCAATTGAAGGATTCCAATCCCTATCGTTGTCTATACCATCTTGTTGACTTTCATCTACCATGCCATCGCCGTCATTATCAATCCCATCGTATGGATTACCAGGCGATTCAAGAAATTTATAGCCAAAATAACCAGGCTTTAAACCAAACATTCCTCTTCCATCATGATCCCAAGAATACACCATGCTTCTTGCATAAACCGGAATGTTATCAACAGGTGGATAGTTCGGAACATTATATGGAGGTATGAAGTAGGAATCATCATCACTATAATCAGTTGCTCCACCAACATGTGGATCTCCCCACATTCCGAAAACAACACTGTCAAGATCTTTATCACTTACATTTGTGATCGTATAAACGATGAAAATAGCATCTTCCGCAAGAGGATTGCTCCACTGTAAAAGTCGGACTTGTGCTTGAAGACCCAATCCTCTCCTTGATGAATCGTTTATAAACGGATAATAAGCAAACTCTTCGTTATCTCTATCGTCCATGACATAAAAAACTTCAAGGTCCGCTTGTGTTGCATCTCTTGAAAGATATCCGGGCCAAACATATTTGCCTAAAACAGGATCATACCAACTTGCCGGCCATGAATCTGGTTTGCCGTCCCCATTTAAATCTTTATCAGGATTGTGAGCTATCTTGTCCTGATTTGGATCTGCATAACCCGGAAGAGGTTGCCAACCCCAGCGTTTTCTTCCATCTGGAGAGCGATCACCACCATCAAGCAAACCATCTGTTATAATGTGAACCCTTCTACCATTTGCATCAACTACTGATGCACCAACAAGAGGACCAAATTCATAGGCATATCCCAACCTGTTCCAAACAACATCTGTTATCCTATCGCCAGGAGCAGAAAGTGAACCATAATTGTAAACAGTCACGGTGATCTTATTCCCATTCATCACAAGTTTCTTCCTGTCTGCTTCACCAGCTACCTTGCGAATGTTCTTGTCAAGCTCACGATAAAACCTTTCAACTTCAGAGGGCGATAAAGATTTTATCTTTTTATACTTTTCCGCAAGTTTCGGATCTCTTGCTATGTAAGGCGGTAGTTCAGAAACTGCTTGATTCTGACTCAGCTTATTGAATTTTGAAACATCATAACCCGATTGTATGTAATCATTTACAGCTTTATGTTCTACTTTCCTTTCTGTTTCCCTTTCTTTTGATGTTAAACCCCGTAATATTTGCAAAGCCTTTTCCCTATCAGACAAAACATTTTGAGAAAATGCAACTGAAAACAAAACCAAAATCACAAAAACCATTTTAAATATCTGCTTCATCATCTTAGTTGCAAAAAATTTGTTTTTGATTTTTAAAATCCAATTGAAAATCCAACTCTAACTTCCCTCGGCGGATAATAATAATGCGGTCTGGTGTAGTATTCATCTGAAGAATGAACTCCCGGAATTTTACCAACCCATTGATCAACAACGATACCTTCGCCTCTTTGCTTAGCAAGTGTGTATTGTGCGGTGCCAGTATCATCATAAACATAACGCTCGTTGAGATTATCAAATAAATTATAAACTTTAACAAAGAAACTCCATCTCAACCCAAACCATCTAAATAGTTTCTCAAACATCATATCAACTTGTATTCTCGGCGGTTTACGTTCGCTATTTCTCCTTAATTCAAGACGATTGTTTGTAACAAAAGGCGTATATGGTAGTCCCGAACCATATTGTCCGATAAAACTTAAATTCCAGTTATCCTGCACACCTAAACTTACAGTCCCATTTAATGTATGAGTTTGATCCCAATCAAGATAAACAAGAATTTTCTCCGGCTCCCTGCCTGATTTCAAATCAATAAAGAAAGCATCTGGATTAGGATCGTTTCCTTCCGCAACTTGATAAGTATAATCAAGTGTAGCTGCAAGAAGCTCTCCTTTTAGCCTTCTCTTCACTAAAGAGAATGTGAATCCCTTTACGTTTCCATAATCCTTGTTAACATAAAGGTTGTAAACTTTTTCCTGACTTATTCTTGTTCTTTGCAATGCAAGAAGATCCCGAACATCTTTATAAAATCCAGTGATGTTAATGGCAAGGTTATCTGTAAGTTGTTGCTGCAAACCAAATTCATAGGCAACGGTTTTCTCTGGTTTCAAATTTGCATTTCCAAATGTCGGTGTCCCCACAAAGAGAGCAGACTCAAACTCTGGATTTGTATATAGATATGTAAACGGCGGCATTTGCAAAAACCAACCATAAGAGAAGTGCAAAATCCCTCTATCAGTAATTGGATAAGATACCCCAAGGCGCGGGCTTATTTGATGTTTCGGGCTTGCCCTACCTACCAAAGTATCGCGCAAAATTATAGGCGGAATCGTTGGATCATTTGGATCTGGATACCAAATAGACCTGGCGTAATTTGCCTTCGGATCGAAGTAATCATATCTTAAACCCAAGTTAACAATCATGTCTCTATATTCCATCTTGTCTTGAACATAAACAGAGAAAATTACCGGCTTGCGCGTATATCTGTTGTGATACGGCGAATTAAGCTCCGGAATAGTTGGTTGTAAATATTTAATTGTATCTCTCAAAACTGTAAAATAAACATAATCAAGTTTATGAAGTCGTACCTCAAAACCGGTTTTTATTTCATGCCTATCTGAAACTTGGCTTGTTATATCAAACTTAGCCAGAAAGGTTCGCGAATCCCTGTATACATGATCATTCTGAGTCCCACCAAAATAAAATGTAAAGCTGGTTGGTCTTGCCAACCTCTCCGTTGGTTGATATCTTGGATCAAGTGGATCTTCGTAAAGATACTGACGAAACTTTTGATAATTATACGAAAACCTAAGCTCATAAAATGTCCTGTTGCTTAATGCATGTGACAATGTAAAGCCTACTTTATAATTCTCATCACGATATTGATAAGTTCCATCTGGGTTGTATTTAAAAAGATGAACATAGGTTTTATACCAACTTCTGTCGTAAAGTCCATCAATGTTAATTTTGATCGTTGGCGAAATTTTGAATGTCAACTTCGCAGTTGTATTTAAATTCCTGCTCGGATTCATCGGCACTATAGCGCTATCTCCAGTCATTGGGACGATCCAATTATTCGCATCATTAAAGTTAGGTTGATCGCTCGGTTGATGTTCCCTAACGCCATAAAGCCATCCCTTGTTATTTTCCCACCTCAAAGATGAAAAGAACGAAACAAATTTACCCAGAAAGGGAAATGGTCCGCCAAGGCTAAATTCAACCACCGAATTATTTAACGGTTCAATTTTATCAATGTTGAAAAATATATTTTTTCTCCTACTAACGAAATCACCTGAATAAATAAGCAACTCACCAGTATATTTTGATCCACCTTCCTTTGTCACTATGTTAACAACTCCACTCATAGCGTTGCCGTATTCCGCATTAAATGTTCCGCTTACAACTGTCATCTCCTGAATTGCATTTCGTGCTATCTGCATGCCAAGTGTATTGAAAAATGGATCATTAATAGAAACACCATCTATCGTATATGCTATTTCGCTTGATCTACCACCTCTTATATGAATATCACCTCCAGCACCTACTACAACCCCAGCTTGCAAAGTGAGAACACGCTGAAAATTCTCAACCGGCAATTCCCTAATCTGCTCAGCGTCTACCACCGCTTGTGAAGATGTTAAATCAGCTCTTACAAGCGGACGCTCTGCTTCAACAACAACTGGGGGAAGCCCTATCGCTTCGGGCTCTAATTCAAAATTCAAAGTCGTCGTAAGATCAGCTGAAACTTTAACATTTTTCACAGTTATCTTTCTATATCCAACCGCAGACACAACAACAGTGTATGTTCCTGGTGGTATGTTCGTTATAACATAATATCCATTTACATCCGTTGCTGCGCCAAGCGTTGTGCCCTCAAGAACTACATTAACACCCGGCAAAGGTTCCTTGGTTTCAGCGTCAACTATCCTTCCAGCAATTTTCCCTTTCGTTCCCCCATAAATTAAACTAACAACGAAAAGCAAAAGTAGAAAAATTGTTAAATTCCTCCTCATCTTTATAACCTCCTTAAATTTTCTTAAACCTGTGTTGACAACTTAGGATTTCAAGCGAATTACGACTAAAACAATAGCATTACCTTGTAGTAAAAATACAAAAAAGCCATATAATTTGTCAATAAAAATTTACTCGAAATTTCAACCGATCAAAATTTCACATCAGCCCCTGCCTCTTGCTTAAATACCTAAATAAAGCGATGTCAAATGAAGTTGATGTATCCATAAGCTCGTAATCAACACCATTTGCAAGACACTCAACTCTGTATCTTTTTATAAATTCATTCATTACGCTCTTATAATCCCGCTGAACATATAATGATTGTGTCATTACCTTTTCCATTGTTTCCATATCTTTGAAAATTGCATCAACATTGAAGTCAAAATTTCGCTCCATTGGATCAAGGATCTGAAAAACTATAATTTCATTCTTCTTATGTTTAAAATGTTTAAATGCGCTTATAACCTCGTTTTGATCATCAAGCAAATCGCTTAGCACAACAATAAGCCCTCTTCTTTTTATCCTCTCAGCAACAATATGAAGCGATTTCGCAGTGTTCGTTTTATTTCCAGGTTCTGTCCTCTCAAGTTCTCCCAATATAACATCAAGATAACTTCTAACAGAGCGAGGTGGGAGAAATTTCCTTATATTCTCATCATAAACAACAAGCCCAACTGCGTCCCTTTGCAACATCATAAGATAAGATAAAGCTCCAGCAAGATAACAAGCATACTCAAATTTAGTTATATTTCCCTCTGAAGCATACGCCATTGACCTACTTGCATCAAGAATAATGTAGGATCTCAAATTTGTTTCCTCTTCAAATCGCTTAATAAAATACTTGTCTGTTCTACCATATACTTTCCAATCAATATATCTTGTCTCATCACCGGGGGAATACTGTCTATGTTCAGAAAATTCAACGCTGAAACCATGATATGGACTTTTATGGAGACCAACGATGAAACCTTCAACGACAAGACGCGCGATCAATTCAAGGTTTGATAACTTAGAGACAACCCTTGGATCAAGATATTTTCTTACGCTTTCCTGCATGATTAAACCTATAAAATTATCCAAGTTGAACAATAAAGACTCCAGCAACAACAAGCGTTCCACCAATTAAAAACGGCAAAGTTATCGGATTACCAAAAATTATCATTCCCAGTATCGCTGTCATTATCGGTTGACCATTCGTAAAGATAACAACTTTGCTTGCTTCAATTTTGCCAATCGCATAATACCACAAAAAATAACCTAAAATTGATGTTCCAACTCCAAGATAAATAACACCAAGATAAGAACCAAAGGATATAACTGAAAAATCAAGATTGATGAGATCATACAGTCCAATCGGAAGGTAAGTTAAGCTTCCAACTATCATAGCAACTCCCGTGACATAGAGAGGACCATATTTAGCTATCATCGGTTTTCCAAGAATTGAATAAAGAGCCCAAAACATCGCCCCAAAGATTATGATCATATTCCCTTTCAAATACTCAATGTTCAAACTCAAACCATGTTCTGCAAAAACAATACCAATTCCAATAAAACTTAACATAACGCCCAAAACTTTATAAAAATTAATCTTCTCTTTTAAAAGCAACGAAGAAAAAATAAGAGCAAAAATTGGTGTCATCGCATAGATCAAAGAAGCATTCGCCGGCGTCGTATATTTAATACCTAAAATGAAAGCAAATTGATTCAATGGCACCGAAAGAAGCCCAAGTATAAAAAACTTTAATTTATCCGATGGTTCAATTTTTATTTTTCTATATCTTGAAAAACAAATCATGAGCCAAAACCCAATCCCTGCTATCCCAGCTCTGAAAAGAGTAAGAGAAAGTGGTGGAATTTCCTTTACAACTGCTTTCGCAATTATATGAGTTAAACTCGCTATCATCGTCTGTATGATAAGCCAAAAGTAAACCATGCTTTGCCTTGATCACTCTCTTTCAAATATATCCAAAATTTCATTGCAACTACTGACGAACGCACCAGAATTAACAGCGTATCTCAAAAAATCTTCGTAAATGCGATCCCATCCATTAAAATCAAATTCATCATAAATTGTGTTGTGAAATAGAACAGTCATAACACCACCAAAACTTTCAACAATCTGCATAAGATTTATAATCTCTGAAAAAATTTCTTCCACGCTTTTTAAACTCTTGCCATATTGATAAACCGAATCCATAAAAACAATTGGAATTTCCCAAACGCCAAACTCAACATTTTTTTCAATATCGTAAATTTTATATGGGAAAGAATAACCGGATCTGAAACCATGACGCGAACTAAATCCAAGCGTTGAATCATATCTGAAACCAAGCTTATCGTGAATAAATGGCGTTATTTTAAAATCATATCTCAAATAATGTTGCCTAACTCCATCAACATTAAAGTTTATTAGATCTTCAAGTTGCTCTTTCTCTGTGCGCATCATCTCAATTTTATCAAAGGTATTAAAACTTGGATGAAAACCAATTTCAAAATCGGCTTCTCTTAATTTTTTCACGAAATCAATTAAAAACTCATCCCATTTATATCTTGCATCATACTTTGAATTCCCGCCTGATTTTAAAAAAAATGTTGATTTAACTCCCATTTCATTTTCAAACTCAAAAATTTTCTTCATCCCATCACGATATGGATCAACCCCTTTAAAAAACAAGTAAATAAACTTTGCAAATCTTTCCCTTCTTTTCTGAATATCCTCATTTCCCATTATAAACTTGTTCATCGTTTCGTTGTAAACTCCATATGCAGACCACTTTTTCAAAACATCAATATCATGCGTTAAACAGATAGCAAATTTTCTACCGTTCCAAGTTCTTTCTTCAACCTTTACCCCAGCTTTTTCAATTAAAAATTTCAGGATGTAAAAATAGAGATTAACAATAGGGAAATTCGCAAGTCCAATTTTGGCAATAAGATTTTCGGCATCTGGAAATCTTCCGAGATCATCTTTCTTTTGCTTTATCCTTTCATCCCACGAGGTGAGAAAATAAAATGCGCAAGAAAAAATATCAAAATTTATCTTAACAAAATCTTCGCTCTCAATTTCAAAAACTGGTTCACCCGTTTTAAAAAACACAGGGAGCGAAAAACTTCCGAACTTTTCCGGAATCATCGGAGGAGTTAAGTTAACAAAATGAATACTCGTCAAAGTATAAATCTCATCATATGCTTTCATTTTTTCAAAAAGTTCAATCGCTTGCTCGCTTCTTTTTATTAAAATAGTTTTCCCCTTCAAGTTGAAATTCTCGCCATAGAAAACGAGTAGATCATCTTCTGAAACTTCTTCAAGCGAATTTCGCACAACTCTCTCACTTGTTCTTTGATTTCTTTATAGATTCCATCATTTCCAATGTTTGATATGACCTTGTCAATAAGTTCAGCTATGTATTCCATTTCCTGCTCTCTCATCCCCCGGGTTGTCAATGCAGGTGTTCCAAGGCGAATTCCACTTGTCACGAGCGGACTTTTATCATCAAATGGCACCATGTTTTTATTAACAGTTATTCCAGCTCTTTCAAGGGCATTTTCGGCATCTTTTCCAGTGACACCTTTATTTCTGAGATCAACCAAAATGAGATGATTATCTGTTCCACCAGAAACGACATCATATCCAAGTTGAATTAATTTATTTGCCAACGCTTTCGCATTTTTTATAACTTGTGCTGAATACTCTTTGAATTCTGGCTTTAATGCCTCACCAAAAGCAACCGCTTTCGCAGCGATCACATGCATAAGCGGTCCCCCTTGGATACCCGGCATGACAACACCGTCAATAATTTCCGACATCATGCGAAGCCTATCACCTTTGAGAGTTTTAATACCAAATGGATTTTCTTTATCTTTATACATCAAAATTAAACCACCGCGCGGTCCCCTTAAGGTTTTATGTGTTGTTGATGTAACTATATCACCATAAGGAAGCGGATTATTTAACAATCCAGCTGCTATCAAACCCGCGGGATGGGCAATATCCGCCATAAGGTAAGCCCCAACTTTATCAGCAATTTCTCTAAAAGCTTTATAATCATAATCTCTTGGATATGCACTTGCACCAACTATTATCATTTTTGGTCTCTCTCGTTTTGCAATATCCTCAACCTCATTCATATCTATCATACCGGTTTCTCTTGAAACACCATAGAAAAC
>JBCNVC010000090.1:0-3858 GCA_039630395.1 Candidatus Kryptonium sp.
CTTGCACGAAAGCAAATAGCTGAACTTATCAATGCGAATCCGAAAGAAATAATTTTTACAAGTGGGGCAACTGAATCAATAAATCTTGCTTTAAAAGGGATTGCTTTGGCTTACTCTGAAAAGGGGAAGCATATAATCACGACTCAAATTGAACATAAAGCGACACTTGACGCTTGCAAACGACTTGAAAGGATGGGCTTTAAAATTGACTATCTTAAAGTTGATAAATATGGGCTTGTTGATCCAGATGAAATTAGGAAAAAAATCACATCGGAGACGATACTCGTAAGCGTTATGTTCGCAAATAATGAAATTGGAACGATTGAACCAATTGAAGAAATTGGCAAAATTTGTGCTGAATATGGAGTCATATTTCACACAGACGCAGCGCAAGCATTGGGTAAAATACCTATTGATGTACAAAGTTTAAATATTGATCTTATGTCAATGTCTGCTCATAAACTTTATGGACCTAAAGGTGTTGGTGCTTTGTTTATAAAGAAGAAAACCCCAAAAATTAAAATAATTCCGATAATTGATGGCGGTGGGCATGAGGGTGGATTAAGGTCTGGAACATTGAATGTGCCTGGAATTGTTGGATTTGGAAAAGCGTGCGAGATCGCAAAGATGGAGATGAACGATGAATCCGAAAGAATTAGAAAACTTCGTGATAAACTTCAAGATGGAATCATGAACTCGCTTGAAGATGTTTATTTAAATGGTCATCCTGTTAAGAGATTACCAAATAACTTAAATTTAAGTTTTGATGGTATTGAAAGTGAAGCTATATTGATGGGAATGAAGGAAATTGCTGTGTCAACCGGTTCTGCTTGTTCCTCTTCATCCGTTGAAAAATCACATGTTTTAAAAGCAATCGGTTTAAATGACGATTTAATCGCAGGTGCGATAAGATTTGGAGTTGGAAGATTTAACACTGAAGAGGAAATTGATTATACAATCAATCGTGTCGTTGAGGTTGTCAATCATTTACGAGACATATCACCGAAATATAAATTCAGAAAAGAAATCTCAAAAATTTGAAAACAAAACCTGACAATGAGCAAATGAAAGAGATGAAGGAACTTCAAACTATCAAGGACAATTGGGAGGATTTTTTAAAGTTTATGAAGGGAAAATATCCGCTTTATCATCTCTCAAATGTTTTTGTCAGGGATATTGAATATGCAATGATGGATTATTTCGCAAATAAAGGGCGAAAGATAAGTTTTCAAGAGGCAGAATATCTTGCGCAAAAATTTTCGGAGTTCATGGTCGAGAAAGGGATCTTCAAACCTGTTAAAGATGAGTATAACAAGGTTTGGACTTTAAATTATCCACCTTTCAAGAAACCGAGTGTTCAAAAATCAGGAGAAACAAAAACTTAACAAATGGAGGATTAAATGAGCCAGGTAAATCAAGAGCAAATTGAAAGGATAAAAATTAGCGATAGAGCAGCGAAGGAAATAAAACAGATAATTCAAGATAATAACATTCCGTCGGAGTATGCGTTGAGAATTGGTGTTAAAGCTGGTGGTTGTTCAGGATTTTCGTATGTTTTGGTTTTTGATGAGATAAAGGAAAATGATATTGTATTTTCATCAAATGGTATAAAAGTGACGATTGATCCGAAGAGTTTATTTTATCTTGAAGGGACGGAGCTTGATTTCGTTGATAGTTTAATGGGTCGCGGTTTTGTTTTCCATAATCCAAACGCAACGCGAAGTTGTGGATGTGGACATTCGTTTTCAGTGTGAGTTTGCGGTGAATAAAAATTAACATTTTGGAGATCTATGATCACACGGAGGAGATTTCTGAAGGGAGTGGGCTTGGCTTTTCTTTCCATTCCGTTTATTAAATTTTCAAATCTATTTTCTCAAATAAAACAAAAAAAGGAGGTAAGAATGCCTTACGAAGCAAAAAATTATGATCACCTTCTCGGCACGCCTGGTTTCAGTGATCAGCTTTTAAAAAATCATTTTACATTGTATCAAGGTTATGTGACGAATACAAACAAGCTTGCAGATATACTTGCTCAAATGGTAAAGGAGGGGAAAACTGGAACCCCTGAATATGCAGAGCTGAAAAGGAGATTTGGTTGGGAATATAACGGAATGCGACTTCATGAGTATTACTTTGGAAATATGATCAAAGGCGGGAAGGAACTTGATAAAGGCTCGGCATTTTATAGAAAATTGACCGAAGATTTCGGTTCATATGAAAATTGGGAGAAAGATTTTAAAGCATCAGGCACAATGAGAGGTATCGGTTGGGTTGTTTTATATCTTGATCCAATTGCAAATAGGTTATTCAACACTTGGATAAATGAACATGATCTCGGACATCTTGCTGGATCAATACCACTTTTGATCATGGATGTTTTTGAACATGCTTATATGATTGATTACGGTTTGAAGAAAGCGGATTATATTGAAGCATTTTTCAAAGCGATTGATTGGTCTGTTGTTGTGAACAGGTTTAACAATGCTCCAAGGGTAACATTGTAAAATAAAATGGGGCGGTCTAAAACGACTGCCCCTTTTCAAAAAATGAACAATCTTGATATCTGTATCATCAAGGTCGGAAAAGTTGAAGATGATTCCATTGAAATTTTACAAAACGGGTTGAAAGTATATCTTGGGTGGAATGTTAAACAAGTTGGTGAAATTAAAATTCCTTCCCAAGTCTACAATCCTCTTAGAAAGCAGTTTAATTCATCTTTGATACTTGAACAAATTAGAAAAGAATTTAAATCAAAGGAATTTGCCTTTGTTCTTGGGATCACGGAGGTTGATCTATATGTTCAAGGTTTAAATTTCGTCTTTGGTGAAGCCGATCCAGTTGAAAAAATATGTATAATTTCAAGTTTCAGGTTAAAGCCAGAGTTTTATGGGGATAAACCGAGCAAAGACCTTTTTGAGAGAAGGCTTTTAACTGAGGCAGTTCATGAAATCGGGCACTTGTTAAATCTAAAACATTGTCCCAATCCGGCTTGTGTAATGTTTTTCTTAAACTCAATACTTGACACAGATAGAAAGGGTTTCTTATTTTGCGATGGGTGCAGAAGTAAATTAAGCATTTGAAAGAGCTAAAGGTTTGCTTGCTGGACTTGAAAAAATAGATTCTTCGGGACACTTGTTAGGAAGGGGGATTGGTCAAGGTTTTGTTGATTTCCTTTACTCAGAGAGAAAGTGGAAGAAGTCTTGACATTAATTGTGTGGTTTGTTATATTTAATTACAGGCGAAAATAATATGACAGAGGTAAGCGATGGTTTTGGTAGGGAGGATAGGACAGGTGATAGGTTTTTTGCTAATTTTGATTTCGGTAGTAGTTTCGGAGGGAAAGTATTCGTTTTTTAGTGGTAATCGGTTTGAGCCAAATACGGGACAGATAGCGGATATGGAAGGTAGGGTAGTAAGGGATGTATTTTTTTACGGGCGAGGCGAAGGGTTTGATGTTTATGTTGGGGAAAAAGGAGTAAGTTATGTGTTAAGAGATGTGCAGGTGAAGGGGGATAAGTTTGATGCTTTGGATTTTGAAAGTAGGATGAGTGGAGATGTTTTTGCAGTTGGGTATACTGCTTCAACGAATTTTCTGACATATAATCCAGGCGTAGGAGTATATTATCAGGAGAATAGTGCGATAGGGGACGATGGATTTATTTTGAAGTCTGAAAGTGGACCGATGCTTACGCAAGTTTGGGTTAGATCAGCGATGATAGCAGAGCCTGGATCAAGTATGAATGCGGTAAATGTAAGGTTAATATGGAATGATGGAAATGCTGGGCAGACGCATGGGATATCAACATGGACATTTGATGTTACGAGCTCAGGTGGTATTATGATAACGGGCGTAAGTTT
>JBCNVC010000090.1:3868-5100 GCA_039630395.1 Candidatus Kryptonium sp.
TGGGGATGGTCCGGCTTCGTATATTGTAGTTGTGGTATCGTTCAATGCACCAACGAACGGGGATACGGGGAAGATAAGGTTGACAAATTTAAGTGCGACGAAGCGAGAGGCGAATCCTCCGTATACGGCATCGTTTCAGAGTTTTGCGAATGCGAGTGACACTTTGACTGTGATTATATCATCGTCTCCTACGCCTGGTGATGTTCCAACTGGTACACCGCCGACGATAGGAGGTTCACCAAATTATCCAGCTGGGACGAAGCGAAAGTATGGGGATATAAACTGGGATGGAAACGTTGATGTATCAGATGTCACAGCGATGGAGGATGTTGTAATAAGGAGGTTTTCAGCGGTGACTGTATATGATTCTATATTTGGAGGACAGGATAAGAGGAGGAAATTTTATGAGCAGCCGGAGGGAGAGAATCCGATAGATTATGATAATAGCAACAATAACAGTGATCCTGATGTTTTAGACGCAATCATTTCTGATGTATATCGTGCAAATGGAGATCCTGATCCATCGTTTAGTCCTTATCCAGAGCCGAGATTAACACCGACAGATTTGGATGTTTTGAAGGGTGCTGTATTGAAGGGGATGTGGCCAAGTCATGCTATACTACCGATAGCGGGCAAGCCTGCGTATAAAGCGGAAGATAGGATAGGTGATGGTATTGTATTGGCAAAGAAAGAAGAATCAGAGAGAATTCAAGTTAATAGGGTAGGGGTGGTTAGGTTTGAGTTATTCAATCCTAAGAAGTGGAACAGCAAAGTTAGGGTGATGTTTGAGAATAGAATAGATAGTGTTAGGGGTTTGCAAATAGAGTTGAAGTTGGATGGTTTGCCAAGGTTTATTGAGGTTTGGAGAATGGTGGGAGCTGGTTACAATGTTTCATGGGCAAAAGGGGATCATGGTAAGTTGGTTGTGTTGGTATATGCGGAGGAGGGTAGGTATATGGAGGTAGGGGAGAGGGTTTTGTTTGTGATATCGGCGCCTGAGTTGGATGTGAAAGATTTGATAGATTCGGAGCCGAGAGTAATAGCAAGTGTTGCGAACTTGAGTGAGTATGTGAGTTTCAGGGTGGAGGGGTTTGCTGGGGGGTTGCCGTTGGAGTATGAGTTGTATCAGAATTATCCGAATCCGTTTAATATGGAGACGGAGATTAGGTATGATGTACCGGAGTATTCGGAGGTTAAGATTATAGTTTGGAATGTTTTGGGACAGAGGGTGA
>JBCNVC010000091.1:0-5099 GCA_039630395.1 Candidatus Kryptonium sp.
CTTTATGTTCTCGCTGGCTTTGTTCGTAAAGATCCGAAGTCAAATGAAGCTGCATTAAAATATCTACTACTCGGTGCATTTGCAACTGGATTTCTACTATTTGGAATTGCATTTATTTATGGAAGCACAACAACGACAAACTTAAAAATTATATCAGCAAATTTTCAAAATTATCAAAATGATTTTCTCTTTTGGCTTGGGGCTGGACTTTTGTTGATAGGATTTTCTTTTAAAGTTGCAGCTGTTCCATTTCATATGTGGGCACCAGATGCATATGAAGGTGCTCCGACTCCCGCAAGCGGTTTTATGTCAGCGGTTTCAAAATCAGCAGCATTTGGTGCTTTCGTACTTGTATTTATATTTGGCTTCAATGGAGCAAATGAACAAGTAAGACAAGCTATAGCGGTAATTTCAGTGTTATCAATGGTTTTCGGAAACATAATTGCGATCTCACAAACAAACCTGAAACGAATGCTTGCTTATTCAAGTATAGCGCACGCTGGTTATATTCTCGTTGGGCTTGCTTCTGCAAACGAGCTTGGTAAACAGGGAGTGCTTTATTATTCGCTTGCCTATGTCTTAATGCAAGTTGGAGCTTTTGGAATTGTTTCAATAATTGAAAAAGAAGAAAATAAATCACTTGACATAAAAGATTATACAGGTCTTGGACATAGAAAACCTTTGCTTGGAGTTTTGATGGCAATCTTCATGTTTGCTTTAACTGGGTTCCCGCCATTTGCTGGATTTGTTGGAAAATATTATCTTTTTGCGTCTGCGGTTCAAGCTGGAATGACTTGGCTTGCGGTTGCCGGAGTTCTTGCAACTCTTGTGTCGGTTTATTATTATCTAAATGTCGTCGTAAATATGTATCTTAAAGAACCAACACTTGAAATTGTTTCAAATCCTGACGAAGTTAAAGTGTCGTTTTCAGGCGCATTCGCCGTAATCATTTCAGCTATCGGGGTGTTTTTGATAGGTGTTTTGCCAACATTTGTGACTAAATATCTTGAGCGTTTGTTTTAATTTAAAATAAAATTTTAGTTCGTTACATGCTTCTTGTTGCATCTCCTGAAGAGATGAGAAAATGCGATAGTTATGCTATAGATCATCTTGGAATTCCGGGACTTTTACTAATGGAAAACGCATCACAAGGTGTAATTAACTCCATATTGATGAAATATGGTGGGGTTGCTGGAAAGAAAGTTTTCGTCTTCTGTGGTTCCGGAAATAACGGAGGTGATGGGCTTGCAGTTGCAAGAAAACTTTTCGGAATGAAAGCCGATGTCTATATTTTTCTTTTAGCTGAACCAGAAAAGTTACGAGGAGATGCAAGAACAAATTATGAAATTGCTTTACGCATTAATAGAAGCAAACGCGAAAATGATATATTTGAAATAATAACCCTGAAAGATATAAAAGACCTTGAAAAATATCCGAGACCTGATCTTGTGATTGATGCTATATTTGGGACCGGCTTTAAAGGGAAGGTTGAAGGTTTGTTTTACGATGTGATAAGTTGGATAAATTCAACTCGTGCTTACACTGTTTCAATTGATATTCCGTCTGGTTTAGACGGCGATACAGGTGAAGTCGCAGGAATTGCGGTTCGGGCTGATCTTACTGCAACAATGGGGCTTCCAAAAACAGGACTGATGCTTAACTTAGGCAAGATCCTACCGGGGAAAATCTACATAATTGATATTGGGATACCAAGTTTTGTTTACCATATTATGGGGATAAAAACCTATTATCTTGAGCAAATTGATATCAAAAAAAGATTGCCTTTTAGACCATTTAATGCACATAAATATAGTTGTGGTAAAATTTTTGCACTTGTTGGCTCGCCTGGACTTACAGGAGCTGCTACAATGTCAACACTTTCAGCGATGAAAGTCGGAGCAGGTGCGGTTATAGCTGGGGTTCCAGAAAGTTTAAGCCCCATACTTGAAATGAAATTAACCGAAGTGATGAAGTTACCGTTGCCAGAAACAAATGAACATACGATTGGATGGAACGCACTTGATTTAATTGAAGAACATATCGAATGGGCTGATGTTTTAATAATTGGTCCTGGGCTTTCAAAAAATTACGAAACGAAGCAAGTTGTTTTGAACATTCTTAAAAAGTTGAACAAAAAAGCCGTAATTGATGCTGATGGATTAAACGCACTTGTTGGAAATTTAAATATATTAAAAAGTTTACACAATGAGATCGTTTTAACACCGCATCCTGGTGAGTTTTCCCGACTAACCGATTTGCCAGTTGAAAAAATTCAACGCGAAAAAATAGAAGTTGCGAGAAATTTTGCTACTGAATATGGTGTTGTGCTTGTCCTTAAAGGTGATACAACGGTGATCGCAAACCCCGAAGGCGAGGTTTTCATAAATTCAACTGGAAATCCTGGCATGGCAACTGCTGGAAGTGGAGATGTTTTAACGGGAATGATAGCTGGATTTATGGGACAAGGTTTAAGTGCCGTTGATGCAGCAATTTGCGGTGTTTATCTGCACGGACTTGCAGGTGATCTTGCAAGAGATAAACTCGGCGAACTTCCAATGATGGCGATGGATATTTTGAATTCAATTCCTGAAGCAATTCAAAAAGTGATGAAAGAAGATAAAGGGTGAAAAATTTTCTAAAATACCAATTCCCTGCTCTTTTTTGGATAGGGCTTATATTTGCATTAATATCAACACCGGGCAGTTATTTTCCAGAAGAGCCATTTGACTTGTTTGACAAGTTTGTCCATATGTTTTTATTTGGAACAGTGACATATCTTGTCTATCGCGCTTTTCAATATCAAGAGAAAAGTTTTTTCCTCAAGAATTTTAGCATAGGGTTTGCATTTCTCGTCTGTGTCATTTACGGAATAGTAAGCGAAATTTATCAGGAATATGTTCCAGGCAGAAGCTCTGATGTAACCGATGCCCTTGCAAATATGTTTGGTGGCGGGATCGTTTCCCTTTATGTTCTCTACTTTAACTATATAAAAACAAAAAGGGGAAAAATTTAAAATGTCTCTTAAGGTGATAGTAACGACCTTTTTGGCGATCTTTCTCGCGGAGCTTGGGGATAAAACTCAGCTTGCTGTGTTAACATTGTCAGCGGAGTCAAAGAAACCAGTATCGGTTTTCATTGGCGCGATCGTCGCCTTCGGACTCATTACGCTTCTTGGAGCTTTTTTAGGAAGTGTGATAACTAAATTTGTTCCAGAGCATATAATAGAAAAAATAGCAGCAATTGCTTTTATCGTGATTGGAGTTTTGATGTTTCTTGAAAAGATATAAACTTATCAAGCCATGTTTGAAAAACTTGGCTTTAAAATTGGGCATTCGACGAACAAGGAAGCGTTAACTGGATGTACTGTGATTTTGTGCCCTCCGAAGACTACTGGGAGTTGCTTTGTAAGTGGGAATGCACCTGGAAGTCGCGAACTTGAACTTTTATCACCTGATATGACTGTTTCAGAAGTCCATGCGATCGTCTTGACTGGGGGAAGTGCTTTCGGTCTTGCATCCGCAGATGGCGTTATGCGTTTTCTTGAAGAAAACGAAATTGGCTATCAAACACCTTGGGCAAAAGTTCCAATTGTTCCATCAGCTGTGGTTTATGATTTAAATGTTGGAAACCCTAAAATTAGACCTACCGCCGAAGATGGATACAATGCTTGTTTAAATGCAACCATCAACTTTGAAACAGGTCTCGTTGGAGCTGGAACTGGAACAACTGTTGGAAAATGGGCGGGATTTGAATATAGGATGAATGGTGGATTTGGTTTTTCTATCGTTCAACTTGATGACTTAATCGTCTCAGCAGTTGCCGTTGTAAATTCTGTCGGAGATGTAATTGAAGAAGATGGTAAAATTATAGCAGGAGCAAGGGCGAATGGCAAATTTATAGCTGAAGATAAGAAATTTCGTTTTGCTCTCCAGAGAAAAATTCAATTTGGGACAAATACAACTCTTGTTTGCGTGATGACGAATGCAAGTTTAACGAAAATTGAATCTTATAAACTCTCTAAGCGCGCTAACAATGGTATATCAAGAGCAATTCGTCCATCTCATACGAGCTACGATGGCGATGTCGTTTTCACACTTGCAACGGGTCAAGTTGAAACCGAGTTTGAAGTTTTAGCTGAACTTTCATCCTATGTTGTAGCCGAAGCGATAAGAGACGCGGTAAGGAAGTCAAACACTTGACAATATTTGACTGCTTGAAAATTTTGGTAAAGTTTTTAAAATTATAAAAAAAAAACAAAATTAAAGGAGGTAAAAAATGGAAGCGTTGTTACTTTTCATTTTAGCTTCATTTCTAATCGTCGGATTAACGGCGGTTGCAAAAGAAAAGAAAACATCCGTAAAAAGATTTAAAGGAGTCGAAGTCACTTGGCTTGGGCATTCGGCTTTTCTTTTGAAATCACCAAATGGAAAAATCATCTTAATTGACCCATGGCTTGACAATCCCAAAGCGCCAGAAATGGCAAAAGATATTAAAAAAGCCGATATAATTCTCTTAACACATGGACATTTTGATCACATCGGCTCTGCTCCAGCAATTGCAAAAAACAGCGGTTCAAAAGTCGTAAGTATTTTTGAAATTTCAAGATATCTTGCTCGGCAAGGTGTACCAGAAGAGCAACTTATAGGAATGAATTACTCTGGCACAGTTGAAGTTGACGGAATTAAAATTACAATGGTTCCAGCAGTTCATAGCTCCGGGATTTCAGATGGAAATAACATTATTGAAGGGGGAAATCCCGCTGGATTCGTTGTTGAGTTTGAAAATGGGTTTAAAGTTTATCATACTGGTGATACCGGGTTGTTTGGAGATATGGCACTTATCCGAAAACTTTATGCTCCTGATCTGATGCTCGTTTGCATAGGCGGACATTTCACTATGGGACCAAGAGAAGCAGCGGAAGCAATCAAACTCGTCGCACCTAAATATGTAATACCGATGCACTACGGAACATTCCCACTTCTTGCAGGGACACCAGCAGAGTTAAAAAAATACTTGCCACCGAAATTCAAAAACGCTGTAATTGAATTAAATCCAGGCGATACGGCCAATTAAATAAAAAACCTTGGGGGAATTGCCCC
>JBCNVC010000092.1:0-5074 GCA_039630395.1 Candidatus Kryptonium sp.
GCCATCCCACCAAGAACATGTACTTGGTAAGCTCAAAAAAACCTATGTCCCTTCCTGTAAACTCCTTAAACATTCCGGCAGCAGCTGGACCTCTTGCAGCTCCTAAAAAGGTGATAATACTTCCAGCGCCAGCCGCATAGGCCATGCCTATGAATAGGGCCTTACCAAAGTTAGTCCGCCTATCTCCCTCTCCGTAAAGGCTATATATGGCTAAAAGTATGGGAAAAACCGTTGCTGCAACGGCGGTGTGGGCCATGACATGGGTCAGTAGGGCTGTTATCACCAGACAGCCTAAAAGTATAAGATTTGTTCTCTCTCCCACTATGTCTAACATCTTGTAAGCAATCCTCTTTGTCAAGCCTGTCTTGGTAAAGGCCATGCCGATGACAACAGATCCGAAGATGAACATAACGGAAGGGTCCATAAAATCACGGAAGGCCTCTTTTGCTGGCCTAATTGTAAAAAGAACCTGTAAAACCCCAATGGCAATGGAAGTAACCCCGATAGGGACCACCTCAAAGACCCACCAAATTCCAGCAAGCATGAAAAGAGCAATAGCCCCTTTACCCTCCTTGCTCAGGGGAAAGACGTTTCCAGCAGGATCTACAGCGGGACTCCATGGTGGAGAAAAATATATGGCAAGAAAAAGGCCTAACCCTGCCATGATAAAAAACAACCGTTTCCAGTTAATTGCCCTCTTTTCTGAACCTATAAAGATTTCACTTCCGTTAGCCTCTCTAATCACGACCCCCTCCTTAATAAAACTATTCAGCCAACACAATATCGGTGATCTCTTTAAATATGTCCACCAGGCGAATTACACCTATGATTTTACCATCATCAATTACGGGAAGGATACGTGAATCTGTTGACACTAAGAGGAAGGCAGCCTTCGTGAGAGAATCATTTGGCGTGACAGTCGCTTTTATGGGCATTAGTATCTCTTTAATTGGCTTCTGAGCCACCTTTTGGCACTCTTCTAAAAAGAGATCCTCCCAGAGAATGCTAAGAGTGGAGTCATCCTGGATCAAACCTTGATAACCTGCAGGTTTTGATAACTTCAAAAATCTTGGTTCCACAGCCTTAATTAGATCAATCATGGAGAGAACTCCCCTTAACTGGTTTTTGTCATCGACAACCAGAATACTTCTGTACCCCTTTCCCTCCTCAAAGTTTTTTCTTAAAATAATAAAAGCCTCCTTTAAGTTCTGGTTTTCCTTTACAGAGGGATACTCCTTTAAAGGAACCATGAGATCTTTTACCTTTTTTGATCTTAGCATAAAAGGCCTCCAGCCATTGATTTGGTTGGGGCTAATTATACTACTTCAGTGGCTGGAGTTCAAGGGATTTAGGGGACCACATCTGTCAGTAGATTTAAATATCCATATGGATAATAAAGCATTTCATCTGTGATATTCTTAGTTGCCATAACCTCCTTTATGGTTGAGAGAGATGCCTTAACTAAGGCTAGAAAATCCCTCGTCAGATAACAATATTGTTTTGCTCTCTTAGGTGAAGTTTTTACTAAAACTGGACATCTACCACCACAGAAAAACTCAGCCTCACATTCACGGCAACCAAACTCTCTCTTATAAGTTATTAAATTCCTAAAAGCCCCTTGCACCTGATTATCATCATTGAATATTAGCTCATCACTCTTCAATTCAGCCACCACTATTTCATCCCCATAATCCACACAGGGGATAACTTTTCCAGAGACAATATCATAATTTCTTCCCTTCTCCACTCCACAAGCAGTTTGCCCTCTTCTAATATCATTTAAGAGGAAAAATAGAAGTTCGCAGAGTGGTAGAATGGGAAGTATTTTACTGTCCTGGAGATATTTGATAAATAAATCTACTAAATACCTTAGATCTCGGAGATAAAATTCCCTGAAGGTATCAAAATTCGACATAGGCTCGTTTTTTTCAATTAGATGCCAGAAGAAATAGTCAACTAAATTTTTTTCAAACAAACCGAGAAACTCATCAAGGCAGTCTCTTAAGGTCATATCTTCCCTTAAAGTCGACCACATCAAAACGGGTATAGGGGATATCTCTCTTAAATATCTGAGATTGTTCTCAATTTTTGAAAGACAAGTTCCTTTCCTAAATCTCTCATGCTGGAACTTCTTCCCATCTATGGAAACAAATAGGAGAGATAAATTGGCAAAAAAAGAAGCATCTTTCTATATATCTTTATCCAAAAACATGACGTTGGTGTATAATATGGGTCAGGTATTGCCGAAATCATCTCTTTTACCATATATCAAGCTATTTATGCAACCTTCACATCTTGCATTACATCTACCTGTTACAATTACATGATAAATGACTGGAAAATTAAAATTCAGAAAATCTTCAAGGGTTCTCATCCTTCAACCTAGGACTTTTGCTATTTTAAATCTATCTTAATAACATTTGTTAATATTGATTATACTGTATTTTGATACTTGATCAAGGGATCTCCTGAGACTTTTATAGATGTAAATAGGGAAAAAATACATAAGTTCAAAGTTTTTTTAGAAGGAAAGAAGGTGCTAAAATTGAAGATCAATATCAATTAAAGGAGAGATTATGCCAAAGACTCTAAAATGTTACAAAGACTTGAAGCAATCAAAGATGCTTCCCATCCCATCAAAACTCCTTTGGCACAGAAGCCACAGTCAAAGCTTTTGGTATCTATAGAGCTACTATTTACAGATGGAAAAAACTTCTCAAAGATAGTGGAGGAAGACTTGAAAGTCTTATATCCAAACCGAGAACACCAAGTTTGAGGAGAGGTAGTGAAGAGGCTTAGTTATTATGGGAAGACGGGGAGGTTTGTGGAAAGGGAAAAGAGGAGGTAGAGGAAGAGCAGGAGTGGGAGGGATTTTTGGGGTAAGTTTAAGGCTGTATTTCCCTTTAAGGTGAGGGAAGTGCAGACGGACAATGGGTGTTGAGTTTTTAGGGGAATTTGCAAGAGAGCTTGAGAGGGAATGGGTATGTGGAGAGGTTTAACAGGACGTTGGAGGAGGGTTTTAACGGGGAGCTTATGAGGTATTTGATATAGTACAATACGGAGAGGGTGCACAAGGGGCTTGGGAATGTATCACCTTTGGAGTGCATTTGTTACAAATTTAACGAGAATTCACCTAAGTCTAAAATCCTATAGACTCATACATACGAATTGCAAATTTTTATAAGAAGCTTAAAATTTATAGTGTTATTCGTGCTATGAAGTTGAGGTGAATTTAAAAAAGAAGTTCAGACAGGAGGAAAAATATGGGAGTTGAGCCCAGCAAGAAGTCTAACATTGTTATAGATCTTTCGAAGGTTCGAGAGGTAACACCTCTTGGAAATGAAAATATCATACATAAAAGAGCTTTTGAAAAAGTCTTTGAAATACTGGACTATCAATTGGAACAAATCAATAATTACAATCCTTCCAATAGTTTTAGACGGGTGCACAACTCCATACTCATAGATGGAGGTCGTGGAACTGGTAAAACTAGTTTTCTACTAAGTATTATCAATATGTTAAGAGACTATGGTGTTCATAGCAGCAATAGGGAACACAAAAGGGATGAGAAGTCGGTGGACTTCCAGAGTCTAGTTGGAAAAATCAGAGAAGAAATTTATGTGATGGACATCCTTGATCCCACTTTGATATCAACAAGACAACATGTCCTGCTGTTGGTGATAACTTTGATAAAAAAAGCCGTTGAAAGGCATTTAAACAACAGATTAAAACAAACCATCGGTAGTCAAATAAAACCGCTTTATGACATAGACAACAGTGATAGAGAAATTTTGATGAGAAAACTTAAAAATCTAGCAGAGGGACTTAACCAGATAGATCAATTTGGAAGGGACATCAGAGAGTCTGACATCTGGGATGATGCAATGCTTGTCATTGATAGAGGTCTTCGCATAAGCGAAGAGGGGCTCAACTTTGAAAGAAATTTCCACATCTTCGTATATGAGAGCTTAAGGATCCTCGGTAAAAAGGCATTCCTGTTTGTGTTTGATGATATTGATATTGATTTCAGCAAGGGATGGGAATTACTTGAAACCATAAGAAAGTATCTCACCTCTCCTCAACTTTTGCTGATACTTGCTGGCAATTATGAACTGTTCAATCATATAGTAAGAAAAAATAAATGGAATTTATATCTTGATCTACACAAAATAGACATCAAATTAAAAAAAGCGATAAGACATCAAATAGATGAAATAAGTCAACAATACTTAATAAAATTACTTCAACCCAATCACCATATAGTTTTACACAAATTGGGATTTTACCTCATTAAAGATGGTCCTGATCTATTTATAGTTAGAAGTGATTTGGGCGGCGAAGTAAAAGAGAAAAGATTGGTTGATTGCTTTTATGAAATTTTTACTAAACTTTATAGAATGTCAGACAAAACTTATTTGGATGCATATCAAAATTTAATCTTATCTCTACCAACGAGAACTGTCCTTCAATATCTAAAGATAAATGAGGTTGCAGTATTTGGTAGTCAAAATTCAAAATTACAAGAGTTTGACTCGAAATCTATATTAGATATTATCTTGGAGACTAAAACGGTTTTTCTAAGTAATTTCAATAATCTTGGTTTATCCTCTGATTTCTTCGATTTGATCTTGACAGAGATTGGACCTGATCTGATTGTAAACGAAGTTTACAGACTGAGTTCAAACTTTGGTGCAGGTTTAGATGTGATCTTGAGTTGGAATCCAAGGACTGATAATGTTGATCTGAATTTATGGATTTTCTTTGTTTTGAACTATCTAAATGCTTATTACAAAATTGGAGCAAAAACTGAATTCTTAATGAGAGTAACTTTACCATTATTCATATATAACATATTAGACAGAGAGATAAAAGTAGCGCAGTCTGATACGACAAGAAAACCTGGAAGAAGATTTGACGGGGATTTGTTAAATAAAGTAGTCAACTATAGTAAATTCTATCAAAGATTTGTGTTTAAATTCGAGTCTATATCTTACATTCTTAAGGATTTGAATTTACTACTTTTGAGAGTTATTCGTGTTGCAATCGAAATAGCAAACATTAAGAAGGAGTTTCA
>JBCNVC010000093.1:0-4954 GCA_039630395.1 Candidatus Kryptonium sp.
AATTTCAAGCACTGTTATTTTTATATTGTTGTGTATAACAATTGATTCCCCGGTTTTCCTTGAAAGAACAAGCATTTTAAGTTCCTTTGTAAATTTTTCATCTTTTCATATAAACAAATGATGTGATATTTCAAATTCAGAATTTTCAAGTATAACTTGCCTTCCAAGGTTTCTGGTTTTGTCAATAACAATCGGAGCTTTCAAGTTAACAGTTATTTTTGAAATATCCTTGCTTAGGTAGTTTCTCTTGATGTCGGTGCTATAAACTTTTTAATTTTCATTAGACCTGAGCATCCTTTTTGTTTAAACTTTTCAGATCCAATTATATTCAAACCTTGCGCCATCAATATGTTCCTGCAATTTTCAAATCTTTAAATTACCTAAAGCCATAAGTTTTAAGAGCAAATGGCTAATATTAAGCAAATGGTGTGGATTATTATACAAATCTGTAATCCCCATCACATAGGTAAGACTTGATTTTTATTGATTGAATTTTTATATTGAAAATGAGTTGTTAATTCACGGGTAAAAAACAAATTTTGTTCTTAACATCATGGAAAAATTAAATACTAATGGGCAACCTTTTTTTCAGCCGGAAGAGGAAACAATAAATTTATATGAAGTCATACAAGTTCTTTACAGGGGTAAATGGCTTATAATTCTTGTTTTTATTCTTGTTGTTTTAGCAACGGCGATTTTTACATTTATACAAGATCCAATTTATGAATCAACCGCCGTTGTGTTGATAGAGAAAGGGAAAAAAGGGCTTGGCTTAAGCGAAGCATTTGATATAACAGGTTTATCAGAACAAAGAAACATAAAAAACGAAATAGAAATACTTAAAAGTCGCTCCCTTGCTGAAGCAGTCGCAAAAAAGTTAATAAATAGAGTTTATGTTGACCCAGAGAATAAAAAAGACACAATCCTTGTAATCCTCCCATCTCGTAAAGACCTTAGAGAAGGCATAAAACCTTTCGCAAGCATTGAGACAATACTTGAAAGATTCGAAAAAAATGTCAAAATTGAATCACCGCGCGATGCAGATATAATAAAAATCACAGCAAAAAGCAAAAATCCAAAAGAAGCGGCTTTGATTGCAAACACTTTTACAGATGCTTATTATGAGCGAAATCTTTTGATGAGCAGAAACGAGTCAAGAAGCGTAAGAAAGTTTCTGGAAGAACAACTCGCCGATAAGAAAAAAATACTTGATCAAGCTGAAAATCAACTTGAAACATATATGAAATCTGCGGGGGTTGTCGCCCTTGATGAAGAATCAAGGAAATTAATTGAACAACTTTCTGATTTAGAATCAAAGCGTGGGGAAACAATAGTTGAAATTTCCACAGCGCAAAAGAAATTGAATGCTTACCTTGAACAAATAAAGCAAATTGAGCCAGAATTTGTGAAGGTTGCAACCGAAGCTCTTGATCCATATATCAAATATTTGCAAGAGGAGATAGCAAAGCTTGAGGTGACCAGGGACCAAATCGTTGCTCAAAATCCAAAAGTAGGTAGCAAAGAAGTTTTAGACAAAAGCCTTCGCGAAATAGATGAACAACTGGCCTCACTGAGAAAGAAGTTACAAGAAAAAATATCTGAGTTCTTAAAAACAGGTTTTGCAAGTTCTGGAACTCCGGGCTCTCAGACCTATGATCCGACTGGGTTTGTAAAGGAATTAAAGCAAAAAATTCTTTTAACAGAAATTGAATTAACAGCTTATGAAGCGAAGAAAAAAGAACTTGATAAATTAATTGCACAATTAAATCAGAAATTTGAAACAATACCGTCAAAATTAATTGACTATGCACGGCTTGAGCGCGCAAGGATGAGCAGTGAAAAATTATACCTTTTGATTGAAGAGAAGTACCAAGAGGCAATGATTGCAGAGCAATCACAGTTCGGTTATGTTCAGATAATTGATTATGCAACTCCTGAACCAAAACCAGTAAGTCCGAAAGTTCATTTAAATTTAATTTTAAGCGTTATAATTGGGCTTGGGCTTGGAGTTGGGATTGTTTTTATAAGGGAATTTTTTGACAGATCGGTAAAAACTCCTGAACAGCTTGAAAAGAAAGGGTTCACGGTTCTTTCAGCTATACCTGTAATTGAAATTGAAACTAAGCTTGATGGGAAGCAACTTAAAAAAGATGAAGGTAGAAATATCGCTG
The DNA here is from genome assembly GCA_039630395.1 of Candidatus Kryptonium sp. Lineage (GTDB taxonomy): Bacteria > Bacteroidota > Ignavibacteria > Kryptoniales > Kryptoniaceae > Kryptonium. Next base: position 2,172 of record JBCNVC010000093.1, read on the forward strand.
CTCATTTGATAACTCACTTAAGTCCTAAATCACCAGTTGCTGAAGCATATAGAGTTTTAAGAACTGGAATACAATTTGCCAAACTTGACCGAAAAATTAAATCAATTGTCGTCGCCAGTAGTGCACCGAAAGAAGGAAAGTCAACTACAGCCTCAAATCTTGCAATTACAATGGCTAAAGCAGACCTGAAAACAGTTCTACTTGATACAGATCTAAGGCGTCCAGTTCTTCACAGAGTTTTTAGCGTAAAAAGAGAACCAGGACTTACAGATTACTTATTTGGGAAAGCAGAGATTGACGCAATTTTCAAACAAACTGATGTTGACAACCTTTATTTAGTTCCATGTGGAGTTGTTCCTCCGAATCCATCTGAACTTCTTGGTTCTGAGAAAATGAAAGAATTTATTGAATACCTTAAATCAAACTATGATTTCATCATCTTTGATACACCACCCCTTGTTGCCGTAACAGATGCTTTGATACTTGCAAATCAAGTTGACGGAGTTTTGCTTGTTGCATCAGCTGGAAAGACAGAAATTGATGTTATTGATAAAGCAAGGGAAATGATTCATCGTGTAGGAGGTAACGTGATAGGCGTTCTTCTAAATAACTTTGACGCAAGTGCAACCTATGGAACATATTATAGATATTATCGGTATTACAGATATTACGATTACTACGGGGCTGATAGAGATAAAAGCTAAGGGCGAAGTTAAAAGAAGGGTTATATTTTTGAATTAATCATCTTAAACCTTATCAACATTACGGCAGGGCAATTTTTTAAAATTTAGTAGTGGATTCTTTTTTTAAAACAAATTACGTGTGGGAGGTGCTCTAAAAAAATGGATTTAAGTTGGTACGTCTTGCAAACTAAACCAAAACAAGAAAATCTTGTTGAATTATATTTAAATTCTGCAAACATTGAGGTTTTCAATCCCAAAATTCAAGAAATTCGCGTAGTTAAAGAAAAAAGAAAAAAAGTTATCGTTCCGCTATTTCCAAATTATGTATTTGCAAAATTAAAACCGAGTTTGTTTGATCTCGTAATATACACACGGGGGGTAAGAAAAATCTTGGGAGTCAACGGAAAACCAAAGCCAATAAAAGAAACAATAATTGAAGAAATAAAAGAAAGAGTGAACGGAAATAACTACATCTATATACCTGATAAATCCGAAACTGAGTCAGAACTTTGCCCAGGCGATTATGTTATTGTAATAGATGGACCGCTAAAAGGATTTGTTGGGATAATCGAAAAAATCAACACTACGAGAGCAATTGTTATGCTTATCTCAATGGATTATCAAGTAAAAACAGATATTCACAAGTTCTTACTTCGCAAAATTGATCAAGAAGAATTAGAATCTTGACACTATGTAGCAAAGTTGCGAACATAGAAGACCACCATAAATCCCAACGATATTTCCAGCTACGGCCATTAAAAGCCCAACTGGTGCAAGAGCACTTTGATAAACTGATGCAACGATTGGAGCTGTAACTGGTCCACCTATATTAGCCTGACTACTCGTTGCCATCAGAAACATTGGTGCCTTTATTAATCTTCCGACTATAAACAAACACATTGCATGAATAATTATCCAAACAATTCCAACAAGCACAAAGACAGGCGTTTCGAAAATTCCATAAATATTTGCTCTTGCACCAACTGATGCAAGCAAAAGATATAGCATGAAATTTCCAACATGAGTTGAACCAGAATATTCAAGCTCTGATAATTTTGTAAAAGATAAAATTACGCCGATAGTAGTTGCAATTATAATCCCCCAAGTATAGTGAGATATTATTACTCCAATTTCTGGCAGAATAGCTCCGATCTTTAAAGATATAATCCCGATAACAAATGAGATAAAAATCATAGTTGCAAAATCAATAAAACCCAAAAATTTTCGCTTTGATTCTTTTACTTCTTGCATTTTTTTATTTAACTCCATTAAAATCGTTTTATCAACGCGATTGAATTCGTCCACCTTATCTTGATATGCTGACAAAAATATCACAACCCCCATCCATCCATATCCAACGACAGTATCAACAACTATTAATGGAGCAAGCAATGATTCAGGAGTCCCAATGCTTTGAGCTATGGCAAGCATTGTTGCACTTCCCCCCATCCAACTTCCAGATAACGCCCCCAAACCCTTCCATGCATCAGGCGGCAACCAGCGTTCAAAGATTAATAAAACTATCGGACCTCCAATGATTATACCAAACGAACCAGTTAAAAACATAACTATTGCCTTGAGACCAAGTTTCATTATAATCGGTATATTCGCGGAAAGCAAAAGCAAAACAAGCGCAGAAGGTAAAAGATAAGTTCTCGCCCAAGTATAAAATTCGGACTCTCGCGGAATCAAACCCAATGCTGATGAAAGCATCGGAAGGAAATAAACCCAAATAACCGGTGGTAAATATCTGAAAAATTTTGATAAAAATTTTATCTGGCTCGCTTTGTATATTGCAAAAATTAAAAAAACGAGATAAACAAAAATTTCTGTTGGATTTTTAATCATTATCTACTCTCACTTTTTATCAATCGCTTTGCTTTGACAAATGTTTTATATCTGTATTCGTTGAAATTTGGTGCCTTTGGATCAAAACTATCAATGCTAACTTTCCCAGAAGAATGGATAAATTCTTTATTTCCCAAATAAATTCCAACATGTGTGATTCTCTCTGGTTTTCCTTCTTCAGCTTTCTGACCAAAAAATAATAAATCTCCAGGTTTTAAATTCTCAAAATTTTCGCCAGGCTCCACCTCAATC
>JBCNVC010000094.1:0-4866 GCA_039630395.1 Candidatus Kryptonium sp.
AGGTCTGCTACCAAAGCTAAGTAAAAATTTTTTGAGTAAAAGTAATTTTTCTTGGTCTAATTTTTTCTCTATTGTAATTACATTTTCTATTAATTTTTCTAAATTTTCAGTAATTTCTTTTTCTAAAACTTCTTCATTTTTGTCTTTTGTTATCTTATACCCTTCCAATAATTTAATCGCGACACTTAAGTCATCTTCTAAATTTGCTTCACCTCTTCCTGAATCTTTTGCTTCAGTATCTGCTTTATCCTTTATCAAATTTTTATAGGCATCATTTTTAAATTCAATCCGAGACATCATATTATTTCCATTACTCAAAGCAATAGATAGTCCTGATCCAACGAGCAAAGATAAATGCTCGCTTTGAAAAAAGGCAGTTAGCCATGGTTCGACCTTCCTTCTGATCTTTAAATAATTAATATCCTCTTTATCTTTGTATTCATAACAGGTGATGTCAATTTGTTCGTCTGCTAAATATAGGATATTTTCCTTTGAAAAATCAATTGGTTTCATGATTACCTCCTAAATATTTTACTCTTATTCTTCCACTCATCAAATTATGGAGCAGGCTTTTAAATAAATTCTCGAGTGCCTTTTTCTTTGCCTCTTCTTTTTGGATTTTTTCATCAATTGCTTGCAGGATGTTAGCCATGGCTTTTTGTTCAGGAAGAGGTGGCAAAGGGATATATTGGTTTTTCAGAATTGAATAATGCCTATTATATCCTCTATTTGGTATATTCAAATTGGTTAAGGCATAGTAAAAGAATTTAGGCATTACTTTTTTTTTATTTGGAATAATAATTTTTACGCCATCTGCTCCACACACAAAATGAAAATCTACATATTTGAAAACTCTTGTATGATCTCCAAAGATAATTACAGGAAGTTCACCATCAAAAAGATAATTTTTATCGTTACAAAATCCAACAATAAAGTTTTGACTTTGATCTATGATAGGAAACATTCCAATCGGTTTATAATCCTTTTGTTTTATCTTCCCAACTTTATATTTTTCCTTACTATTTATGCATTCTTCAAATCTCACCACCTGCCAGTGTTCGGGGATAGTGCCTATTTCTGTCTCTTTCACTCTCACAGTCTCTGGATTGCCAATCTTCCACTCATCACTTTCTATATTTTCCTTATAAACTCCATAACTAAAAAGATGCTTCATCATAGATTTTTTAAGCTCTATGGTTGCCTTTATTACTGCCTCTGTCTTTTCTTTTGCTTCTTGTATAGTTGAGAGAACACAGGCAATGGCTTTTTGTTCAGGAAGAGGTGGCAGGGGGATTAGGAGATTTTGAATGTTAGGTATATTGATCCCTTGTTTCAAACGTCCTCCTTTACTGCTATTAATCTGTTTCCAATATATTTTTGTATTTGTAAAATAAAACAAAAAGTTTGGGTTCAATATTCGATCAGATTTTACTCTTAATCTTATCAAATATGAAGCAAAGACTGCTTTTGGGCATTCTGAGATAATAAATGTTTTACCTGTTGTTGCTCCAATTCTTGCAACAAGAATATCTAATGGTTTTAGTATGTATCTATAAATTTCTTTTTCAGAAATATGACAATAAGGCACTAAAGACCAATTTACCTTATTGTCTTGTATATCACTAATTCTGAGAAACTTAACACCTGTTGAATTGTTAATTGCATTAGTTGTATAACCATATTGAGGTTTCTCACACACCTCCCCCAATCTCACCAACTGCCAATCTTGAGGCAATAGACCTAATTCAGTTTCCTTAAAATCTCTCTCCTCATAAAACTCAAAACCTATAAACTCCCTTAACTCCATAAACCTTATTTATCAACCTTTACATTAAGCCTTTCTATTAAATTCTTTTAAAAAGTTTTTCTATTTCAAAATACCCTTCAAGGTGATTATAGCTTTTTGCAAAGTGCACTATTCTCTCAATGAAATATTGTTTCTAACTTAATTGATTCACATCTAAATTTCAAACTCTAAGAATTTTCTAAATTCCTTTGCTTTTATAAACTTTTTAAACTTCTCAAAACTTCCCAGAGCATTTTATCCGCTTCTCTTCTTTCTTCTTCTGCCTCTTCAAGCTCAACAATAGCCTCATCCAAGGGAAGCACTTCTTCCTGATTGTTCTTTACCACATATCTCGAGGGACTTAAGTTATAATCATTTCTCATAGCGTCATCTAAGGTTATAATTTTACTTAGACCTTCTTCCTCCTTCCATTCAGAATATATCTCATGAACCTTGTTAATGGTATCCTCAGTAAGATAATTTTTAGGTCTTCCTTTTTCAAATTGATCAGAGATATTTATAAGTAATATCTGAGATTTTCTATGCTCTTTTTTTCTTTTATTAATGATTATTATCACTCCAGGGGCTGTAGTATTGTAGAAAAGATTCTCTGGTAACAAGATTACTGCCTCTATGAAATCATTTTCAACAAATTTTTTTCTTATGTCCCTTTCCCTATTCTTACCAGTGCTCCCACTACCTCTAGAAAGAGCTCCAGTATCAATGACGATAGCCATTCTTCCATTATCCTTTAAACTTGCAAACATGTGTTGTATCCAACCCCAATCAGCTGAGCTTTCAGGTGGATAACCAAAGGAAAATCTACCAAATGAATCCCTTTCGTATATATTCTGAGGAAACTTTTGATTCCACATAGGATTTGCTACTATGAGATCAAATTTTTTTAAGGAACCCTCTTGATTTAAAAATGCTGGTCTTTCCATGGTGTTGCCAAGAGCAATATCAGCTTCCATGTTATGAATGAAAACATTCATTTTAGCCATAGCATAAGTAGTATGAAGAATTTCCTGACCATAAAATCTCAATGGTTTAACTGCCAAATTTTCTCCATATTTCTCCTTAAATCTCAAGTGAATCTTTATTAAAAGTCCACCTGAACCACAACAGGGATCATAAACCTCGTATCCAGGTTCTGGATCCATAAGCCTTGCTATCATAATAGCTACTTCTCTCGGGGTGTAAAACTCTCCTGCAGATTGCCCAGAACCCTCTGCAAATTTTCTCAAAAGATATTCATATGCCCTTCCTAATATATCTGGTTCCACATCGTTTAATCCTAATCTGTGTCTCCCAAGAATATTAATTAGTCTTTTAAGGCTATCATCACTGATAATTCTCTGCCCTCCCACAGAGGCATTAAAATCAACAATATCAATAACACCCTGTAATTGGGGATTATGTTTAGCAATCTCTCTTACACAATCGGTTAAAAATTCACCTATATTGGTAGTTTGTTTAGCAATTTTTGACCATCTGGCTGAAGGAGGTATGTAGAACCTAACTAAGCTGTGGTCTTTTTCTAATATTTTCTCCGTAATGTCTATGTTACCGAATCTTTTAGAAAGATCTCTAAGCTCATCCTCAAAGACATCTGATAGTCTTTTAAGAAAGATTAGAGGCAAAATATAATCCTTATATTTAGGGGCATCTACTTCACCTCTTATTACACAGGCAGCCTCCCAAAGCCAGTTCTCAAGGGTCTTAAGATCCATACTACAAAAATAATAGCAGATTAAGAATTTTTAACAAGAGAGCTTCTCCGAAAATATATAAACAACATGAAGTAGAATAAACTTACTGATATTTTTCAGAAAGTTATTTTATAGAAATACTTTTCACCTTGAGCCTTGCTCAGAGGGATAAAATTTAAAGAGGTAGGTGAAAAAAGAGTATAAGGTATTATAATATAGAATTAAGGCTATTGGGGCTTATGCGACGGATCCTGGTGAACCCCGCCAGGCCCGAAAGGGAGCAACGGTAGCCAGGCTCTCCGGGTGCCGTAAGTCTCCCAATAGCCCCTAAAGGTGGAGGCGTGAGGGGGCTGGTGCCTCTCCCGGGCTTCAAACCCGGTGCACTCCCTAAAAGGAGTGGGTGGGTTCAATTCCCATACGCCTCCGCCATCCCATAAGATATATGAGAAAAATCCTCACACTCTCACTAATCTTATTTCTAATCTTTAATAACCACTCCCTCTTCGCCCTTATCACTCTTCAGGAGGAGGAAAAAATCGGTAGAGAGGTCCTTCAGGAGGTCTCAAGAAGCTTAGAGATTCTTCGCGATATTGAAGCCAATGCCTATGTCAATCAACTTGGCGATCTGTTGATCAAAAAAGGCGTCTCCTTTTCTCCTTTTCAATTCAGATTCTATCTAATTAAGGACAAAACCTTCAATGCCTTTTCCGTCCCTGGAGGATACATCTTTCTCAATACGGGACTTTTCGACTATCTGGAGAGCGAGGATGAATTGGCAGCAATCATGGCCCATGAAATCTCCCACAACTTGGCAAGACACGTGGCCAAACGTATAGAAACTGCAAAGAGGATGCAGATTGCTCTGACTGGTGCAACCCTTGCTGCTATCCTCCTTGGTGGAGGTCAAGCAGGACAAATAGTAGGCATAACCGGATCGGCTATAGCCCACACCAAACTGCTCTCCTACAGTAGAGAGGATGAAGAAGAGGCAGATAGACTTGGGTTTGAGATCTTTACTAAAGTGGGGTTTAATCCCAAAGCCATGAGCAAGATCTTTGAAAAACTCTCCCGTGAAAGCTCCTTTGCTGTAGAACTAAATTACCGCTATCTCCTCACTCATCCCCTACCTCAAGAAAGGCTTACCTATTTACAAAATCTCGTCGAAAAATTCAAAATTCCCTACCAAGATCAATATATCCTTTCCAAGGATCCTGTTTATTTTAAAAGATTGAGGGCAAAGGTTAGGGCTCTCTCCGAGGATAGCTCGGACTTGATCTTGACCCTGAAAACACAGCTTAGAGATCGAGAGGATCCCTGGCTGAGATACACCTTGGCTATGAGCCTCATGCAAGCTCGCTTTTTTGTCGA
>JBCNVC010000095.1:0-4861 GCA_039630395.1 Candidatus Kryptonium sp.
CAATAACCACACTTTTACCAGCGTTTGTCTTACCAAAGTCAGTAATTGTCTTTATAGCAACTCCAACTTTAACAGATCTTTTAAATTTACCGTGAGCTAATTTGCGCGTTTTATCTTTTAAGCTTCCCCGTAGTTTTTATCAACCTTTTAATACTGCTTTCAAAAGTCACTTGCTCCACCGCTTGCTTAGATTTTTAATTTTTATGAATCATTGAAACCTTATGATCGCTATCCCCTCGAGGGCTTGCTCCCCAGTTATTTTTGAAGCAAATTCCAACGCAATTTCACTTTGGCTATATTTTTGGATCTTAATTTGATAAGAGGCGTAGATATAAGAATCTATACCTGTAAATTCAACAAACGAGATTTTCTTGGTATCATATGTCTCAAGGTTGGTTATTAAAATTAGCTTGGTTTTTCTATTTATTCTAACCTCAAAAGGATAATATGTGAAGTATTTTTCAAATTCTGATGAAGATTTTACCTCTGGCGGTTTCGCTTTGAACCTTTCAAATTTTATCGGGAATACCTCCGGATATTCAGGTTCGCTATCTTCTATTTCTTCAATACTAAGATTAAACAGTTTTGCTAATTCTTTTGCCTCATAAATAAGACGTTCAAAAGGGTGAATCTCACCTTTTTCTCTATGATAATTAGCCTGTTTCAATTTCACTTTTAACATTCTCTTAGCAACGAATAAAACATCTGGATTTGAAATAACTTGCATGATTTTTGTTATACCTACCGTATCATCTTTTTCTATGATTTCATGTATTTCTTTTCCAATGTTGGCTCTGTTTTTTAAATACTTGTAGTAAAATTCAAGCGTTTTCTTGTACGATGAGGTTTTTTCAAGTATTGATGCAAGTTCCTCTATGGATAGAAACTCAGGTAGTAGCTTATAGTCTAATTCTTCTAATGCCTCCTCAAAAGATTGATTTGTATCTTGATCATTTTCATATGTAGTATCAGAATAAGCAAGATAGCTGAATGTATTAACAAAGATTTCGGCTTTTTCTTTTTTATAATTTTGTAATTCTTCAAACATAATTTCAATTAACTCCAGAGATATCCTAACTTTTTCAGTTTCATCTAATGATAAGTTTAACGTACCTCTAATCGGATGTATAGCCTCGAGAACTTCTTTTGTTAAGCTAAATATAGCATTTATGTCACCAAGCGATTTACTCTTACTAATAAATTTTTCATACTTATTCTTGAAATCTTCTTTATTAGATTTAATATCAATCAAGATATTAATTAAAGTTAATTCATTGTCTCGCCCTAACTTTACAAGTGACTCTCTAACTGCTTCTATCCATTTGTAATCAAATGGTTTTCCTGCATTTTCCCATAGTTTTATTATTTCATCATATTCATTAAGTTTAAGCAAGAACTTCAGATTATCAGGTGGTTGCGAAACTTTGGACTTTGATATATAATAATGTTTATGCTCTGTTTCCCGTATTTCTTGCCAAATTTCGCAGGCGCTATCGTAATCACAAATATTGAAATACGCAAATGCAAGAGCTCTCTTGGCGTTACTTCCAAAAAGGTGTGCTATTTCATCAAGCACATTTGTAGAAGATAGCCAAACTTCTTGATCAATTAGATCAGGATTGGGGATTGAAAGGATATATGAAATATATTTCTTTATCGCAGTTTGCCATTCCAATTTTTGCTTTATACTGTGTAAGTAGATTTTATCTTTCAAGTAAGTGAGATGATTAAATAAAAAGCGGGTAAATTCAGCAAAAGCAAATGAATCAGAATCAGACGAAACAATGAATTCAACGAGTTTGTAAGTTGGCTCACTTTTGAGCGAGGGATTTTCTTGATAGAAGTTAAATAAATCATCCCATAAGTTACCAAGTACTAAACATTCTTTGAGTAGATCGAAATTTTTTAATTGCCTAAATAGAATTGAAGCCTCTTTAAATTTTCCCTCAAACTTCAAAGAATATGCTATGCATTCATCTTTTTGAATTGTGTCATTTATTTCTTCAAAGTATTGCGCAGCTCTTTTTAGATAAGAAGGTTCTTTGGAGAAAATACCGCGTTGCTTTAGCTCTTCCGCTATCTTTCTCTTCTCTTGCGGAGTAAGAGAAATCAATTGAGCTTCGCCAATTTGCGATGGAGTTATATAGTTTTCCCATTCTTTTTTATCAAAGTTTTCAGGTAAGGAATCAATAATGGAATTTTTATCGTGAGTATATCGCCAAAGAGATTCGTTACCATCTGCCGTGTCAATGATAAAAAGGTTCTTTTTCGCTCTTGATATGCTAACATAGAGTTGGTTGAAGAAATAATCAATATCAAAAAGGACATTATGTTGTTTCTCAGAAACTTTTCTGAATATTTCAGTTAAACTTCTTGGAAGGTTTTTTTGTTCTATCAAATTTTTGAAATGCTCACCAAACTTATATACTATAACATCGTCAAATTCAAGCCCCTTTGCAATCATAGGTGTAAGTATATTTTTAGGTGGCCAGGATTCATCCATAACCGTATAGATTTCGCTTAAAAGCTCATCGTTTTGAATGAAGTTACTCAATTGTTCTTCTTCGGCTGGTATAATAACGATTTTGTCTTTAAGAATATCCTTGAGTTTGTCCTTTATATCATTCTGTACAACAAAGCGATAAGGTTTGGTCCCTTTATAATATGTTTTCCAAGGTTTCTGCGGTTCAAGTTTTATGTTTGACATAGCACTTCGCCACATCAAGATAACATTTGAGAACTCAGTTATAGAGGGAGTGGAACGATAGTTGTACTTAAGCTCTTTAAAGTGAAGTTTTAAATTAAGCTTCTTGGCAGGATCGATCTGCTGAATAACTTCTTCATGAAATATCGCGCCCGTAGTTTCCCATCTAAATCCAGTTGGATTAATTGTTTGCATAGGATCACCAGCAAAAAGTATCGGGATCAATCTTACTCCAAATGGCAATGTATATTTGGAGAATATAGATAAACGCATTATGAAGCGCAATTCAACTCGTGTAAAATCTTGAGCCTCATCGCAGAATATGGCTACGAACTCCGGAAGGGAAGATTCAACTGACAAGGCTTCGCGAACGAGATCCTGATCATCCCAGTATCCATTTTCGGTAGATATTCTTTGGTAATAGTTCCAAATGTTTTGATATATATCCCTAAAAACTTGATCAGGTACACTCTTCTCTTTTTTAGGAAGCTCTTCATATTCCTCTGGGGTCATAAAATCAAATTCTTTATATCCTTTTATATACGCTCTTATAACAAACCAAGCAAGTTCTGGTGAAAGATAGGATGGTCTGTTGTAAATTCTTTTCCATATCTCCGATCTAAACCTATGAAATGTTAACTTCTTATTTGGTGAAAATCTCAATTTTATCTCCTCTGGTAAAACATCAAATATTAGATTTTGAAATGTTTTAAAGTAAGGATAGAGATGCTCTGAACTTATTTTTTCTTCCCTTGCAAGCTCAGCATGGGAATTCAATATATTTTCTACGCTTTTCTTTGCGGTTTCAAGCAGTTTATCACTGTATGTTATAAAAATAGGATCTCCTTCGATCTTTTCTCTTAATTTTTTGTAAATGAAATTTGAGAACAAATAATAAAGCATAGTGGATTTCCCACTACCAGCTCTCCCATTTATAAATGCAGGCAAGGATGGATTTTCCGGTGATGTGAGATCTTTAAGTATATTCTCTTCCTCAGACGATAAAGCTAAATTAGCTTGAGAATCAGATTCAATATCTATCCAGATTGATTCACTCGCAAGAGTATACCAGGGATAAGCACGATGGGAAATTTTGGCAATATCATCGCCAACTAATTGATTCGTGCCTCTTTGTTTAAAGATATCTTGAATGAAATTTGTATAAGAAGAAACAATATCATCAGAGGGTTGCTCCGGTTCTACTAAAGGTTGAACTAAAAGAATAGCTCGTGGCGTATCGTTAACTGAAAATTCCGTATACAGGATCTTATAATCTTTTCTTTCGGGCTTATAAGCAATTCTGAACATATCATTAATGGTTTCAACTTCAAGCTTTTGGGTTTGATCTATCAAAGCATAAATTATATCATAAAATCTTGGGAGATAATTAGAGTATTTTATTTTTTCACACCACTCATAAGTCTCGTAGATGAGAATTTCATCCTTCGGATGGATTAAAGGGGATAGCGTAAGCCACTGATAAAAATAATTAGGCAATGGTTGTTTGTAAGGCTCAGCAGGCTTGTTTCGCTCGACAAAATTTTTTATGTCCTCAATTTCCTGCTGTATTATCGGATCAAGGTAATTGATTCCAAACTGTTCATAATCCTGATTAAAGTTTTCATATCTATTATCGCCACGAGCCATTATGTCAAGCAAAATTAAAACAGGCAAATCATTTACATATTCAAGCCGCGTAATGATTCTGAACTTCCCCATTCTTTTTTTAAGATATGGACCATGACGATCAAGAATTTTCGTTATTCGGTATAACTCGGATGATCGAACAGATTCTATAAACTCTCTTATCTCTTTCTCAAACCCCCTAGGAATGCTTCTTTTGAAATTTTGAGTTTCATAGACAAGAACCATTTTTGCCCCCTTGAGTTTGTTTTAGTAGAGTTTTTATTAATCTTAACAAAATAAAAAGTCTTAAATTTGCATTCCATACTCCGTTAAGTAACTTATTTACTCTAACTCGTTCAATATATGCCCTGAATTCTTTTTTAAGATAAAAAATGATCAAAAGAATATCAAGAGGATAATGCGCCTATTATAGAGGTGATAACTTAACAAAACTTATGAAATCATCAAGTTCCGATGACTTACCAAACTTGCGAAGTTGTGTGAGCGCCATTATGATATTTTATAAGCATG
>JBCNVC010000096.1:0-4845 GCA_039630395.1 Candidatus Kryptonium sp.
CGGGGTAAAATTTTTTTCCGAAATTTAATTTTATGTTTAAATTCCACACTGGTTCGATTCTCACTTGTGGGATACGGTTAAGAGTTTGCCCAAAGAGGCGGGTTTAAATTCCACACTGGTTCGATTCTCACTGATTTGCGATTTTGCAATCTTGATTGTTGCAATCTGTTTAAATTCCACACTGGTTCGATTCTCACCTGCAAGCGGAGTAGTTAACAATCGGATATATGTAATGTTTAAATTCCACACTGGTTCGATTCTCACTCACCTGATTATTATTACAAATACACATCGCTTGTAAGTTTAAATTCCACACTGGTTCGATTCTCACTCGCATAAGCATAAATTTTTTCATTTTCGGAGTAACGTTTAAATTCCACACTGGTTCGATTCTCACCCAGCTTTTTCGTAATTTTGAAACTTCATTCCACTGTTTAAATTCCACACTGGTTCGATTCTCACTGAATATCCATACTGGGGCAACCACGCAATATCATCGTTTAAATTCCACACTGGTTCGATTCTCACGTTTTGCTCCATTTTGTTGTAATTTAAAATTTTTACGTTTAAATTCCACACTGGTTCGATTCTCACCCTTTTCAACCGAAATCTCTTCAATTTCAAGCGCCACGTTTAAATTCCACACTGGTTCGATTCTCACCAATTGCGAAATTTTAGCGTTTAGGAGGTTTGAGGAGTTTAAATTCCACACTGGTTCGATTCTCACTTTAACATATCGACTTTTAAGTTCTTCATCAACATAGTTTAAATTCCACACTGGTTCGATTCTCACTTCTTCAGACTGACATTTTTCGCATTTTTGAGGTTTGTTTAAATTCCACACTGGTTCGATTCTCACTTAATTTTTACTCTTCAGCTCTTAAACTGTTTAACGTTTAAATTCCACACTGGTTCGATTCTCACTTTGATACCCCTTTTGAATGCTCAAAATACACATATGTTTAAATTCCACACTGGTTCGATTCTCACTTTCCTAAAAAACGAACTTTGCCCAGTCCAAATAACGTTTAAATTCCACACTGGTTCGATTCTCACAACTTTGGGGATAGAGTTCATTGCTCCTGGCACATCAGTTTAAATTCCACACTGGTTCGATTCTCACTTGTTTGCGTATTTGGCGAAGCATTATCCTGATTATTGTTTAAATTCCACACTGGTTCGATTCTCACTCGTCTTGATTATGTTTTCGTCCTCAAAGATAAGTCTGTTTAAATTCCACACTGGTTCGATTCTCACCAAAAAAGAAAGCTTAAATAGTGCAAATGTTTGCAGTTTAAATTCCACACTGGTTCGATTCTCACCCTTCCTATCGTCCCGTCATTTATTCCATACTCGCCAGTTTAAATTCCACACTGGTTCGATTCTCACCTTTATGCGGACACGCTAAATCTTCAGGTTGGAGTTTGTTTAAATTCCACACTGGTTCGATTCTCACTTTTGTATTTAATTTTAAAGTTGTTTTAATAAAGGTGTTTAAATTCCACACTGGTTCGATTCTCACCTTGATTTGGCTGTATTTGAAGTTGAAAGGGAAAGGGGTTTAAATTCCACACTGGTTCGATTCTCACTACTGATGATTTTGAGTCTTATCTTAAGCAAAAAATGTTTAAATTCCACACTGGTTCGATTCTCACCTGGTTTGGATAGTTGCAAGGTTTTGTTGGTTAACAGTTTAAATTCCACACTGGTTCGATTCTCACTATCTTTTTCAACTCCACATCCTCAATAAAAACTATGTTTAAATTCCACACTGGTTCGATTCTCACGTATATAATTTATCTCTGCTTCGACTAAAAAGCGTTGTTTAAATTCCACACTGGTTCGATTCTCACAAAGCAATAACCCTGTATCTGTAAAATAAAAATCCAGTTTAAATTCCACACTGGTTCGATTCTCACTCTCCAGTATCTTGGAACTCCCCCTGAAACCGCATCGTTTAAATTCCACACTGGTTCGATTCTCACCTGTTTTTCGCATAATTTCTTGTATAACTCGGTAATGTTTAAATTCCACACTGGTTCGATTCTCACGGGATGATTTTAAACATATTTTCAATGTTGCTGTATGTTTAAATTCCACACTGGTTCGATTCTCACTTGAGGTTTGAGAGCAGGGGTAGTAAACTTATCGCAAGTTTAAATTCCACACTGGTTCGATTCTCACACTTACCAGTCTTTTTTTCTTTTTTTTTTAAGATTCAGTTTAAATTCCACACTGGTTCGATTCTCACTTGAGTGGTGCAGCTTCAAGGATGAAGACGGATATTTGTTTAAATTCCACACTGGTTCGATTCTCACAAAAAAGTATTTGAGGGGGGGTAGTTTAGATATTAGTTTAAATTCCACACTGGTTCGATTCTCACCACTTTCACCCAAGCCAGGCGCTCCATTTCCTCCTTGGTTTAAATTCCACACTGGTTCGATTCTCACCAATTATTTTATTTTCCAACAAAAATTTAAGAAATTTGTTTAAATTCCACACTGGTTCGATTCTCACCCCCGCACAAATAACATAATCCAACTCGCATTTGTAGTTTAAATTCCACACTGGTTCGATTCTCACACCCCATCAATTTCGTATTCGGCAATCCTGCTAAAAGTTTAAATTCCACACTGGTTCGATTCTCACCCCCTCAAAAATACCTGACAAAATAACGCTTCCTCTGTTTAAATTCCACACTGGTTCGATTCTCACAAATTTGTATGGAAGGAAAACTTGAAAAGGGTGGTTGTTTAAATTCCACACTGGTTCGATTCTCACCGACCTTTTTCTGCTCGTCATTTACCAAAATCAAGTCGTTTAAATTCCACACTGGTTCGATTCTCACCGCTACCGCATCAACAACATCCTTGCTACCTTCCTTGTTTAAATTCCACACTGGTTCGATTCTCACCATCCAAAGACAAATCCATTGAAATGAAATTTTCGGCGTTTAAATTCCACACTGGTTCGATTCTCACCTTTGAGGATGTTGGCTAACAGGGAGAATGTCATCAGTTTAAATTCCACACTGGTTCGATTCTCACATAACCAATCTATTCCCTACCTTCTTTGTCCTGATAAAGTTTAAATTCCACACTGGTTCGATTCTCACGTAAATTACGGTGCGCAATCAAATCTTTTGATAGATGTTTAAATTCCACACTGGTTCGATTCTCACTTTGAAATCACCACATATTTTGAGCCTCTTTTTCTAAGTTTAAATTCCACACTGGTTCGATTCTCACGGCGTCAATGCCTACGGCGCGCAGAGATGCTGTGAGGTTTAAATTCCACACTGGTTCGATTCTCACACTGTTCTAAATTGTAAATCATTTTACCCTCCATTTGTTTAAATTCCACACTGGTTCGATTCTCACTCACATCTATGCAAAACATCTATACATACCTCACAAGTTTAAATTCCACACTGGTTCGATTCTCACACTCATGGGTTGATGTAAATAAGCGTTGGAAAGCAAGTTTAAATTCCACACTGGTTCGATTCTCACTTGTTTGTGTTTCTGTTGAAAATTAAGTAAGTGTAATGTTTAAATTCCACACTGGTTCGATTCTCACCCTCGCCTCAAAAACTATCTCCGAGATATCCACCTCTGTTTAAATTCCACACTGGTTCGATTCTCACTTGGTTGACCTTATTGAGGATTATGCTCAAACGAAGATGTTTAAATTCCACACTGGTTCGATTCTCACATATGTGAGTTGGATTTGGGGATATGTTGACAAAGTTGTTTAAATTCCACACTGGTTCGATTCTCACATTGCTTAAAATGTGCCGAAAAATTGCATAAATGCGAGTTTAAATTCCACACTGGTTCGATTCTCACTATAACTCCACCCCACAACTTTCTTTTCATTTGAAAGTTTAAATTCCACACTGGTTCGATTCTCACAATTCCTCTTTACCCATAAAACCATTGTATTTAAAAAGTTTAAATTCCACACTGGTTCGATTCTCACAATGCTGGGTTGCTTGCAGCTCAAATTTACAAAAAGGTTTAAATTCCACACTGGTTCGATTCTCACTTAGAAGCAAGTGGGATTGATTTTAAGCCTGTTGAAGTTTAAATTCCACACTGGTTCGATTCTCACTCATAGTTTACCCCAACAATTTGCCGAAGCACCTTGGTTTAAATTCCACACTGGTTCGATTCTCACGCTTTTCATTTCACGAAGACTTTGACGCGAAACAATGGTTTAAATTCCACACTGGTTCGATTCTCACCCCACCGATATTTCGTTTTACTTACCTCATTGAAAGAAAGTTTAAATTCCACACTGGTTCGATTCTCACTTTGCTTAATGCGCTGGAAAATAGTGTTTTTAAAAGTTTAAATTCCACACTGGTTCGATTCTCACTTTTCTATCTTGCCACTTAACCTAATTTGTTCTATATGTTTAAATTCCACACTGGTTCGATTCTCACGCCAAATTCGTGGATGGTTTTGGCGACGGAAAATAGTTTAAATTCCACACTGGTTCGATTCTCACCAGCTTACGCAAATGAAAATGATTAATGAGCTTTTCGTTTAAATTCCACACTGGTTCGATTCTCACCATTATTACAAGGTCAAGTAATGAGGTGTCGGTTCTCGTTTAAATTCCACACTGGTTCGATTCTCACTTAATCAATTTTTCGGCTTCCCCAATAGTTAAGCCAGTTTAAATTCCACACTGGTTCGATTCTCACTTTTTCAACTTCTTCTTTGCTCAAAACCGCTCCTTCGTTTAAATTCCACACTGGTTCGATTCTCACGCCAAAGCAAACTACAAAACGCATATTCCACCAATCGTTTAAATTCCACACTGGTTCGATTCTCACTT
>JBCNVC010000097.1:0-4834 GCA_039630395.1 Candidatus Kryptonium sp.
TTAAATCTAAATTTTGAAAGAACACCAAAACCAACCACATTAAAAATTTACTAAATTTTAGAAACCTTTTCAACTTTATCTCTTTCAGACCAAGCATAAAGGAATTCTCTTTTATAATCTAAAACTGCCTGTTCAATTTTGTCAAGATCAATCATCTTTATACATTCAAGATTATATGGACAGACTTTTTTCCAACACGGTGCACATTCAAGCCCTTCCGGGATTAATTTAATACCTCTATCATAAAGATCAATTTCAACCCATGAACTTAGCCCAAACCATGCGATTACGAACTTTTTTAAAGCAATAGCAAGATGCATTCCATACGAATCTCCAGTTATAACAACATCGCAAATGTTTTCATAACAAATTCCTCGTCTGATTCCTTCGGTCGTTGGAGTGTTGATGAGCTTACCAGCAACTCCGTCAATCTGAATCGCACGATTAAATATCTCTTCGTTTCGCTTCGTATCTTCAGGTCCACCAAGCAAAACAAGTTTTAAATCATCATATCTTGAAAAGCGCCTTATTAATTCAACATGCTGTTCAATTGTCATTTTTTTATTTGGATATAAAGGAGAACATCCGGTGTTAAAACCAACGACAAGTTCGCCACTTTTTATCCCAACCTTCTTCTTATATTCCTCCGAAAAACTTTTTTCCTCTTCGCTCAACACAAGAACATATTCATCACGCTTATACTCCAATTCAAACATCTCGCACAAGATCTCTTGTCGTGTTTTTTGATTTCTTTTAAACTTTAATTCATCATCAAGTCCTAACTTATAATCATAACTTGCAGATTTACTCAAAGGTATTATCTGACCGTGTTCATTCATCCCGTAGCCAAGCTTTTTATCTGCTTTTAATTTCATAGTTAAAGCACCTGCTCTCCTTGACTTATCAACATTCATTATTATATCAAACTTCATATTTTCAAGCACGAGCCATGTTTCTGGATCCCAAACAAAAACTTCATCAAGATATGGGTTGTTCTCAAGCAAAAGGTGAGTGTTTTTAAGGGTTAACCAATAGATCGTGCTTTGTGGATATTTCCTTTTTATAGCGGGAAGAATAGATGTGGTCAAGAGGACATTGCCCATTGCATCAAGGTTGATTATCAAAATTTTAACACCGAAAGGCTTGGGATCAACGCAACCCTGTTCATAACATTTTGAATATGGATAACAAGGTTTATAACCCGTAAAGTTTTTGCATTCAGGTATTTCAAAATCGTAAACCTTCATAAAACGACAAAAAACATATCATATTTTGCTTTTATTGAAAATTCTCATGATACTCTCAATTTCCTCCTCGGGTCTCTCAAGAACTTCAACGCCTTCAATTTCAAATGCTTCAGGCGTTGAATAAAGCAAGACAATTTTCACCTTCGGTTTCAGAATTTTCAGCTCCGCGATGGTATCTTTTAACTTTATTCTCGGCATCTTTGAATTTATAAGGATCAAATCAATCTTATCCAGGTTTTCTCTCAACATTTTGACGGCCAGAACTCTATCCTCTGAACAGAACACTTCAAAGCCAGCGCTTTCCATAATTCTTTTCAAATTTTTTCTTAATTCATCATTTTCAGAAACAATCAAGGTAGCACTTCTTTGAAGCGCTTTTCTTTCAGGAAGAGTTTCAGTTGTAATTTTCTCCGGGGCTTTTTCAATGCCAATCACTGGAAGACAAAATTCAACTCTTGTTCCCTCCCCCGGTTTTGAATCAACCCTAATGTATCCTCCATGTGATGTCACGATTCCAAATACAGTTGCCATCCCAAGTCCAGTGCCGATTTCAGGTCTTTTAGTTGTGAAAAACGGTTCAAAGATTCGCGCTCTTATTTTCTCATCCATTCCAATGCCATTATCAGTCACAGTGACGCAAACATACTTACCCGGATCTACTCTTAAAACTTCGGAATCTTCAAGTGAAATATCTTTAACTCCCGTCTCAATAACTATCATTCCATACCCATCAAGTAAACCCTTCTCTCTTTTTTCAACTATTGCGTCCTTGGCATTTACTGCAATGTTTAACAAAGCTTGTTGAATTTCCGCTCTTGACCCATAAACCTTCGTATCTTTCGCATTTAGCTTGACTTCAATCTCAATAAACTTTGGAAACACTGATTTCAAAATCTCAACTGTGTTTAATACAACTTGTTCAAATTCAAGAACTTCTGCGCTCGGTATCTCTTTACGCACAAAAATTTTCAAACGCTTTATGAGTTCAGCCCCACGATTTGATATCGTGATGATGTTATCAATATATTTTTTCAAATCTTCATTTTTTAACTCACCCTTTTGAGATTTAATATCTATCATCTGCGCAGAAGCAACGATCACCTGTAGTATGTTGTTAAAATCATGCGCCATCCCCATTGTAAATGTTCCAATTGATTCAACTCTCTGCAAATGCCTCAACATATCTTCTTGTAACTTTTCCTTTGTCGTATCAATAATAACGGTTTGAACAGCAGGTTTCCCTTCGTGATACACCAACTTGGAATAACATGTAAGATAAGCAACGCTCCCATCCTTCCTTATCCCTTTATATGATGCTTTCTCAGGGGCAAACTCACCACGCAACATTTTCATGGTTCTTTCAATCCATTTATCTCTATCGTCTTTATGAATTATATCAAAAGGCGTAAGCTTTAAAAACTCGTCCATATCATAGCCGAAAATTTCGCATAATTTTCTATTAACAAATATGAAGCCATTTTGATTATAAATCGCCAATCCAGCAAGTGGATTATCTGCAAGTTCTTTATATTTTCGCTCCGAATCAAGAATTTCCTTCGTTCTCTGATTAAGTTCTTCTTCAAGGTCAAAGCTGTATTTAGCGGAGTTGAGATAAACGAAAACCAAATAACCGAAAATAAAAAGCGAGGCAATTAACAAAATAACATATATTCTCAAATGATACCCAAATCTTATCAAAAGATTTTCTTCGTCAAGCAAATTTACGATTGCCCATGTTTCCGTTGGATTATCAAAAAGCTCAACTTTCGCAAATGAAAAAGCGAAGGTTAACTTTCTACCCCACTTATGTCTTCCAGAAATGACAAAACCATCAAAAGAAGATTGCTTGATCCGCTCCATAGCTACCGCTTTAACATCGGAGCGAACAAGTTTGTTTAAAACATCGTGAAAATCAACTCCAACAAATTCTAAATTCTTTGCGAAAAGGACAGAACCAGAGTTAACATTAAAAACTAAAAACTCATCTAATCCACCTCCAGTTATTTTTATGAAATGCTCAAGCATTTTACCAACATCAATTAAACACGAAACCCCACCTCTAAATTCCCCCATGGAATCAAAAACAGGACATATAACTGCAACTGCATCATAACCATGAACTGCTCTAAAGACTGAACTAACAATCGGTTTTTTTAACGACAAAAATTTCTTAATATGCTCCTGATAACTCACATCAAGACCGATGACTTTCAGATCAGCTGGATATGTATATCTCAAAATTCCTCTTTCATCAACTCTGCTAACATTTCTTATGTAATTAGGAAATCTGGAAAAAGTTCTTTCATATTTTTGATGAAGCATCGGGATATTGATTTCAATGATATCTTTATCCCTTGAAAGCTCCTCAAGAATTTTATAAGTATTTTTGACTTCAAACCCTACACTATTTGCAATGCTTTTCAAAAGGCTCACCTTATCATTTGCATATCCCTTGACCTCAAACTCAATATATGTTTTTATTAAAAGTGCTTGCAAAAACAAAAGAACACCGATAAAGGGCAAAGATGTGAAAACGAAGGATCTTATCTTCCGTAACGAAATAAGTTTTATCCTTCCTTCATAAGCTCTTCCAACTCCAGAAATGATTTTATTTAGAAATTTTAATGTAAAAACCATAGTGAAAAAGACAACATAAAGTGCAACTCCAGCGCTTATAACTGCCATTATAGCCCTCGCAGTGAAAAGCCAGGAAGGTAAAACATTAAATGCAACAAGCGTAAGAAAAATCAACGGCTCAATGAGAAAATAAAAACTCAAAACTCTCAAAATATTGCGTTTATTTTTCATCTCTTCAACGAGTGTTGCGATCTCTGCGATTGAAGTAAATATCCCCCAAAGCATGATATAGCTCAAAATATAAAAAAGAGCCCCAACCTTCCAGATAAAAGTTCGTTGAATTTTAAAATAAACTGGAATATAGTAGATGAGTATAAAAACCAAGGAAAGGAAAAGAATCCATTTAATGATCTTTTTTATTTCATCACTTAAATTCTGTGATAAATTCTCAGCAATTTTGCTAATTCCACTCAAAGCAAACACAAGCCCTGCCGAAAAAACAATTGTCGCGATCGTTGCTTCATAATCATAAAGATAATCAAAGAACAAAACAAGGATAAAAGTTTGAAACGATGCAATAAATGTCAAAATAAGAGATAGAAAAAATTGAAAAAAACCCGATGGAGTTCTTTTCCTGTCCCAAATTTTGTATGCAAGATATAGTAAAGTCGCAATCGGAAAGAAAGAAAAAATAAAATTTAAAATCTGACTTGCCAATTCAACTCCAAAAAGCATCTCCCTTTAAAGATCTATTTTTTAATAACCGAACTCTTCCTTTTCTCCAAGGAAAAATACAATTGTGCCTAAATTTTAATAAAGTTATAAAAAATAAAGTCTAATTACAACTAATCCGAAGATCGACTCTCATTCAACCTTGGCTTAAGATCCGAATTTGCTAGTTTATAAACAACCCGATAACAAAGCTTTGCAACTTTTTCAATTTTTGCAAAATTAATTTTAGCGACCTCATCACTTACCTTATGATAATCTTCATGCTCCCCCGAATGAAA
>JBCNVC010000098.1:0-4712 GCA_039630395.1 Candidatus Kryptonium sp.
GTTTATTAAAATACTTTTAAACTTATCCCTATCACTCCTTATCTTTGCTTCAGTTATCTGGGTATCAAAATGAACTATACTTTCTGGGTACAGAAATTGAATTGAGGCTAAGACCTCCCTTATAAGAGAGATAAGTTCAACTTCCGTAAATTTGCTCTCAAAGGGATAACTGAATTGCGATAGAGAGCCTATTAGTCTCTCTAGTCTGAGACTCTCTCTGTAGATGATCTCCGCAGCTTTTAACTGAGTATGATCAGTTATCTTTCTCTGGAGATATTGAGTAAACCCTTTGATACTGGCAAGAGGATTTTTAATTTCATGAATTAGTATTTGGGTTATTCTTTGCCATTTCTCAAGTTCTTCTATTTTCTCTTTTGTTCGGTTGAGTCTATCAAGAATTAAAAATGAAAAAAGTCCAAAGACAAAGAATAGAAAGGCAAAAATCACTTCTGTATAAAAATGTATCCTTGCAAAATATAAACTATCTGATACTGGATGTATATGTAAAGCTATTCTTAAAATTCCATCACTATCTTTCAGTTTGACCTTATTCTCATATAAAAAAACCCTCTCTCCGGTGTTTAAAGTTAAAAAACTGATGTTTTCTCCTCTTTGTAAAAAGGGACTAAATTCAATCTTTTTACCTATTAACTCTAAATTAGAGTGGAGCAAGATCCTTTTCTGATAATCAAAGAGTGTTAAAAAGGCTACTCCCTCCATTTTTCGTTAAGTAGGAGATCCAGAAGAAAATCTTTGTGTCCAAGGATGAAGGACAGTTCAAAGTTTTTAAGAAGACTTTGCAAAGTTGCCTCTATGCTTTGTGCCTGCAATTTAAGGCCAAGTTCAAGGGTCTTTTGAATGTTTTTATAGGTAAAATAAGCAGAAAGTAAGAGAAAGAAACCTGCAATCATCGAGAGTAATAGGGAAATTTTTTGGGGTTTTAAAAGAGTTTTAAGAAGCTTTGCCCAGCTGAGAGATAAGTTCATATATAGGACCGATTAGGGCAATGATTATGATAAGGAAGATTATCCCTGCTATAAATAAAACCACGGGTTCTAAAATCTTGGTTAGAGTGTCTACAATCTTTTGAACTTCCTGATAGTAATGATTGGCAAGTATTTTCATCTGCTCATCAAGTCTTCCAGTTGATTCTCCAACTGAGACCATTCTTATGTCTAATGTTCTAAATATACCCACATTTTTTAGACAAGAGGTGAGGGTGTCACCTCTTAAGATTCCCTGTTCTATACCTTCTGCTATTTTTTTGTAATAGAGTCTATGAAAAGATTCTTGCAGGAGTTTTATGAGACGTAACAAATCAATTCCTGAGGATAACAGAAGAGCAAAGTGTTCAAAGAAAAAAGCCAAAAAATTTAACCTTTTAACACGTCCAAAGATGGGAATCTTGAGAAGTATTTTTTCTACTGGAATTTGACTTTTGGGATGCTTGTAAAGATAGACAGATATAATAACCAGAGTAATAGCAAACAGTGGAATATAAAGTTTAATAGAATTTACAAAATCTATGAATTGCATCAAAATCACAGTGGGAAGTGGCAGTTTTATCCCCATCTCTTTGAAAGTCTGCAGGATTTTTGGCAAAACATAAAAGATCCAGAATGCCAAAGCTCCACTCATCGCTAAGAGAACAAAAGTTGGATAAATCAGGGCTCGCTTTGTTTGGGAGATGATTTCTGCCACTCTGTAAAGATGTTTTGAGGCTTCATCCAGAGTCTGATCAAGAGTTCCCGAGGCCTCTCCAATTTGGATCAATGATAGAACAACTGGTGGGAAGATTTTGGTCCTCAGTGCCGCAGAATAAAAACTTTCACCTCTTAATATACTACTTATCAGGGTGGATATGGCACTCTTCAGGCGTGGGTTTCGCACCTCTCCAGCTAAGTCTTGTAAAGCGGTTATCAGAGGAATTCCGCTTTTGAGCATAAAGGAAAGATGATGGAGAAACTCTGCAACCTCTGTTCTCCTTATTTTGCCTCTTAAAAATCTTAACTTTGGGGTTTTTTTTACAGTATATTTAACCAGGGATAGCCCTTCTCTTTGTAGGGCATGATATAAATCTTCTAGGGATTGATATTCGCCTTCCCCTTTGGTTAGTTTTCCTTCCGAGGTGAGTGCAGTGAATTGATAGTATGGCACTGTTTAACCAACAACCCTTTTAATTTCCTCAACAGTTGTAATGCCTTTTAAGACCTTTTCTTTAGCATCCTCTCTGAGGGTTTTTAGGCCTTCCTCTCTAGCTTTATTGTAGATAACAGAAAGCGGAGGATCTTCACCAATAATTTTTGCCAACTCTTCTGTTACAAATAAGATCTCACAAACAACGGTTCTTCCTAAGTAACCTCTGTAGCCACATTGAAAACAACCTTTGCCTCTGTAATAGATACTATCCTTAGGAAGATCATAATATCTCAAGAGCTCGGAGGGCGGATTATAAGCTTCTTTACAATGGGGACAGATTTTTCTTACTAGCCTTTGGGCAATGACCCCCTTCAGAGCTGAGGCCAAAAGATCACTTTTAATATTCATATCCTTCAGTCTGAATATTGAGGAGATGGCATCGTTTGTGTGTAGGGTTGATAGGAAAAGATGCCCCGTAAGAGCCGCTCTGACAGCCATAGAGGCAGTTTCTTCATCTCTCACCTCACCCACTAGGATGACATCGGGATCCAATCTTAAAAAAGATCTTATGGCCCTTGCGAAGTTATAGCCTATTTCCTCATTCACTTGAGTTTGCCTTGCTAAGGGCAGGAGGTATTCTATGGGATCTTCAGCAGTGAGGATATTTCTTTCGAGTAGATTGATTCTTCTCAGGCTTGCAAAAAGGGTGGTTGTTTTTCCGGATCCAGTAGGCCCAGTTATGAGAAACATACCATAAGGTTGGTTGATGATTTCATCAATAAGGCCTATTTCCTCCGGGTCAAAACCAAGATACTCTAAGTTTTGAACCTGTGCTCCAGTTGGTAAATAACGAATCACTACGGTTTCCCCAAAGGAAGTGGGAGCTGTGGCAACTCTCAAATCATACTTACTTTCTAAGAAAGTAAAGCTTGTTCTTCCATCTTGCGGTCTTCTGGTTTCAGCTATGTCAAGCTGGGATTTAATCTTTATGACATTTATCAGTCTTCTAAATGCAGGGTAGGGAAATACTATAGTAGGATCAAGTATTCCATCTATTCTATAGAAAATCTGTACACTTCTTTGGGTTGGTATTATATGTAAATCTGTAGCTCTCTTGGAAATCCCTAATATCAAAAGATTGTTTATCAATTGTTCCACATCAAACTCTAAGTTTGGATTTATTCTTAATCTTTCAGCAAGGCTATTGAGCTCCTCTTCGAGAGTGTGTTCTTTGAAGTAATAGAACTTTTCAATGGCTTTTGCTAAACTCTGAGAACCACTTATAAAAATTTTTACATTGCGTCCTACAATTCTTTCCACTGCATTCACTAAGTGAGAATTGAAGGGGTCTGATATAATAACCTTTAGTAATCCATTCTCAAAATCAAAGGGTAAAACGAGATTGTTTTTGGCAAAATTGAATGGCAAACTTTCTAAGGCCCTTGGAAGGGGAGATAGCGTGGCAATATCAACGAAGGGCATGTTGGCTTGTTCAGCAAGGGCCTTGGCAATCTCCAAATCGGTAACCATGCCGATTCTAACCAAAATTTCACCTAGCCTCTCCCCTGTTGCCTTCTGTTCCAGAAGAGCAAATCTTATGTAATCCTCTGTGATTAAGCCTTTCTCCTTTAGGATCTCACCAATAGGTTTTCTTTCCATTGCTAATTGCAAAGATTTTTTATATGTTCAACTTGTTCTTTTAGATGAGGAGGATACCTTTTGTTTAGTATCTCCTTGCAAGGAGTGTCCTTATTTTTTTGCTTTATAAGAGACAAAAAGTAATTAAGCTCATAAACAGGATCATATTTCATGCTCAGTGCTTTGGCAAAAATCTGTTCTGCTTTTTTGTAATGACCTTGGAGCAGGTAAATACTCCCCATGTTGTTCATAACATCTGGATCTTCTCTATGTTTGAGATATTCGGAGTAAAAATATAGAGTTTCTTCAAGATCACCCTTTTTTCTTGCTTCTTCAGCACTAAGCAAAATATTTTCGAGGAGTCCCTTCTCCTTAAGAGGCACATTTTCTTTGGGAGAGATAGTATCAAATTTGGCAAGCTTATCCTCAGTCTCAGTTCTTACTTTTTGAATCTTAGGAGGTTTGCTTAAGAGGGTTATTTTTTTCCTCGACTTTTGTTCAGATCTAATGTGAGTCTTTGTGCGATTAGTGTCAATTCTCTGAGTTTGATTTTGTGCCATGACTATGGGTTGTGTTGTGGTTTTTTGTTCCTCTGGTATACTTTGATTACCGCTAGGCTTTAGTGTTTCGTTTTGAGATTGAGGTGTAGTCATCACTGTATGGTTCAACTGTGATCTAAAGGGTTCAGTGGACTTTGTCTTAATCCCAAGAGTTTCAACAAATTTGGTCATGTAATAACCTACCAAAATGGAGATTGCAAAGAGTGAGATCAGAAGCGTTGCTGTCAGTATACGCCTCTTTGATACTCCTGCCGAGATCTTTTCTTTGTCTTCCTTTTGAAGCTCTCTCAGAATTTCACCTAACCTGCTCATATACCACCCTTTTTAATCTGTAATCAGCCTAATTAAGATGACCAGTTCGGCTTTTCGTGATTC
>JBCNVC010000099.1:0-4675 GCA_039630395.1 Candidatus Kryptonium sp.
CCCCAGCGAGTTGCGCCACAAAATGCGCACCTCGCGACTCCGCTAACTCCTCATCGTGCAGAGGATAAGGCAGCTCAAATTGTTAAAAAGGCAATGGCGGAGAATAAAACAATTCGTGAAGTTGTACTTGAGCTTGGATGGATGAAAGAAGATGAACTTGATAAGATCCTTGATATAAGAAAAATGACTGAAGGTGGATTTGTCGCTGGTGTATCAGCTGGTGGTTAATTTAAATCCAGTAAAATATTTCCCCCTCATTGCTTTGTTGTAATACAAAGCAAGTTGAGGGGGGAGTTAAATTTTTAATTATCAGATGCTGTTTATTTTTTTAAACAAAATTTAGGATTAGAGATGAAAATAGAAAAAATACAAAAAGCGCTTTCGGATCTTGGGCTTGATGGGTGGCTTTTTTACGATTTTCACAACAGAGATAAATTTGGGATGAAAATTTTAAACTTCCCGACGCAAGGTTTTGCAACGAGAAGATGGTTTTATCTTGTCCCTAGGGAAGGTAATCCAATAAAACTTGTTCATAGAGTTGAGCCAGATAAACTTGATTTCCTTCCCGGGAGAGAAACACTATTACTCTGGCTGGCGCGAGTTGTATGAAAAGTTGAAACAAATACTTGGTGCTCCCAAAAAAATTGCGATGCAATATTCACCTTTAAATTCCATTCCGTATATTTCAATTGTTGATGCTGGCACAGTTGAACTTATAAGAAGCTTCGGGCATGAAATTGTTTCCTCTGCGGATCTTGTTCAGATCTTTGAAGCGTTGATTGATGAAGAAACGATCAAAACTCATTTTGAAGCGGGTAAACTCATTGATGAAACGCTTGATGAAGCATTTGAGGAAATTAGAAAAGCAGTGAGAAGTGGGAAGTATAAAACAGAATATGAAATTCAACAGTTTATATTGCAAAGATTTCATGATAAAGGTTTAACTTCAGATGAAGATGCGCCGATTGTTGGAGTAAACGATCATCCTGCTAATCCACATTTTTGTCCAACACCTGAGAACGCAAGGGAGATAAAACCGGGCGATAAGCTTTTAATTGATTTATGGGCGAAGAAAAATCAGCCTGGCTCTATTTTTTATGATATCACATGGTGTGCGTTTATAGGTGATAATCCTCCTGCAGATTATGTTGAGGCATTTCATATAGTCAGAGATGCAAGAAGAGAAGCTTTGAAGTTTTTGCAAGATCGCTTAAGTAGGGGGCAGGAAGTTGCTGGTTGGGAAGTTGATGATATCGCAAGAAGATATATCCAAGAGAAAGGTTATGGTGAGTTTTTCACACATCGCACAGGACATTCAATTGGTGAAAATGTCCATGGGAATGGTGCGAATATTGACAATTTTGAAACTCAAGATTTAAGAAAACTTGTCCCCGGTTGTCTTTTCTCGCTTGAACCTGGAATTTACATTCCCAGAAAAATGGGAGTTAGATCTGAGGTAAATGTTTACATCAACTCAAAAAAAGAGGCGTTCATAACTGGCAGAGAACAACAAGAACTTGTTTTAATCTATTGAAAACCAAATTCGGAGAACGAAATGTTTTTAGCAGCGATTATTATTTATCTGTTGATCTTGCTAATTGTCGGAATTACAAAAACAAGGTCTGTCAAAACTCAGGAAGATTTCATGGTTGCTGGGAGGAAAACGCCTGTTTACAAGCTTGTTGGAACCTTGCTTGCGACATGGATAGGCTCTGGAAGTATAATTGCGGGTGCGGGTTTAGCTTATAGAGTTGGATTTTCGGAACTGTGGCTTTCTGCAGGTGCTTGGGTTGCGATTGTGATAGTTTATTTTCTTGCCGGCAGAGTTAGGAAAATTGCTCAATACACCATGCCGGATATACTTGAACAAAGATATAACAAATGGGCAAGAATTTTAGGGACTATAACGATTGTAATTGCGTATGTGACCATTGCAAGCTATCAATTCAAAGGTGGGGCTTTCGTTCTAAATTTAGTTACTGGATTGCCAGTTGAACAGGGAATTATAATTACTGCTATTTTTGTAGTTGTATTCACGGCACTTGCGGGGCTTGTCTCGGTAGTTACAATGGATGTGATAAATGGAACTTTAATGTTGCTTGGAATTGGTCTTGCGGTGCCGATAGTTTTGCATGATATTGGAGGTTGGACAGTTGTCAGAGAAACATTGCCTCCGGATAGATTTGCGGTTTTTGGACAAAAGGATTTTATCTGGGCTATGGGTGTGTTCTTTCCGACATTTTTCCTTCTTTTGGGTGAATCAAGCATGTATCAAAAATTTTTCAGCGCAAAAGATGCTAAATCCGCAAGACAAGCGGTTATCTTTTGGGTTATCGGTACAATTATAATTGAATCTTCAATCACGGCTCTTGCCGTCTTCGCAAGTGTTAAGTTTAAACTTCAAGAGTCAGAGAAAGTCATATTACACCTTGCAACACACGGGAGCGAAATTGGGCTTCCACCTATTATTGGGATAATGTTGATAGTAGCAGCGATGGCAATTATAATTTCAACTGCAAATAGTTTTCTTTTAACACCGAGCACAAATCTCGTAAGAGATATATATCAAAGGTTCATAAATCCAAATGCCTCACATAAACAAATAATTACTTTACAGCGAGTTTTGATCGTAATTCTTGGATTTCTCGGCTATCTTCTTCTTACGCGGTTTCAAACAGTTTTACAGATGGCTTTAACTGCGTATACAATGATCGGTGCGGGATTAACACCGGCGCTTCTTGCGGCATTTCTTTGGAAAAGAGTTACTACTGCAGGTGGGGTCGCAAGCATTGCCACGGGGATGGGAATAACTTTGATCATAACACTTGTAAATATGTTCAGAGAGAAACCACTGCTTGAAGCAGATTATATCGTTTTGCCAGCAGCTATGGGATCAATTCTTGTTTTGATCGTTGTAAGTTTGTTAACTCCTCCAGATCCACCGGAAAAATGGAAACCATTCGTTGAAAATAAAAGTTAAATTTTCAAGTCGTGAGAAAGATTTTAATTTTCATGCTTTTAATTTATTCTTTTGCTTTGGCACAGCCAGAAAATCTTGAGATACTGCACAGGAAAACATTTGAAAAAATAAAATTTATATCTGACACGGCAAATGGTGTAGTTGGTGTTGCGGTGAAAAATCTTGCAACGAATGAGTCATTTTTTATAAATGAAAACTTGATCTTTCCACAGGGAAGCGCAATAAAGATACCGATCTTGATTGAGGTTTTAAAGCAGGCGAATGAAGGAAAGTTTAAATTGACAAACAAAATTAAAATAGAAAAGAAACATCAAACTGGCGGTAGCGGTGTGCTTAAGGAATTCGGGGATGGTCTTTCGGAATTAAGTATCTATGATCTTGCGGTTTTAATGATAACTGTAAGCGATAATACCGCAACGAATATACTTATTGATCTTGTTGGAATGGAAAATGTTAACAAGACGCTTTTGAATCTCGGTTTGAAGCAGACGAAATTACAACGAAAAATGATTCGTCCTGACGCATCGGCAAGGGGCGAGGAAAATTTATCAACGCCTTTTGAAGCGATGCAACTAATGGAGATGCTTTACAGAGGAGAAGTAATAAGTAAAGAAGTTTCCTCTCAAGTTATTGAAATACTTAAAAAAGAAAAAGAAACAAATTTGGGTAAATATCTACCACCAGAGATCAAAATTGCAAGTAAACCTGGGGGTATAGAAGGTGTGACTTGTGAGTGGGGAATAGTCTATCTACCGAGGCATCCTTATGTTATTATCGTGATGAGCAATTATAATTTGAAACCTGCCGGTGAAACTATAGCTCAAATTTCAAAAATTATTTATGAACACTTTTGGCGAATTTCGCTTTCCACAAAGTATGGTACGAGGGTTCCTGTTGAGTTTTTAAGGTAGTGAACGCTTAAATCTATTTTATTGAGTGATTAAATCAGAATAAATTTTTGTTTTTGTCGTTTCAATCTTTAATATGATGATTTTGATTTTATTGTGCAGTGGGTGCTGTTGTTTGTTGCGATGATAGACGGGATTATTTAGAGATGATTTCTGCGATTGAGTTTAATTAACAATCGGTTGTGGATAAAAAGCGGAGACTTGACATTTAGGATTATGTTTATTATATTTTTGCCGAATAAAAACGAAAGGGAGAAAAAACCATGAAAGGAGTTAGCGTTTTAAATTTTGTGTTGATAGTTTTTGTTTTGTTTTCTGTTAATTCTTTTTCACAAAATCCGGAATGGGTTAATCTTATACGTGCGGTTAATGTGACCGCTATAGCTGAGGAAGGTAACTATATTTGGGTTGGGACAAATGGTGGTCTTGTTAGAATTGACAAGACAACAGGTAGCACGACATTTTACAACAAAGCAAATTCAGGTTTACCAGATAATTATATTCTTGCGATCGCAATAGATGGGCAGGGAAACAAATGGATTGGGACATATTATAGAGGAGTTGCAAGGTTTGATGGTACAAATTGGGTAGTTTACAACGAATCAAATTCAGGATTGCCCAATAATGAAGTTACTTCAATCGCTATAGACGGACAAGGGAACAAATGGATTGGGACAAATGGTGGGGGAGTTGCAAGGTTTGATGGCACAAATTGGACAGTATACAACAGCTCAAATTCGGGGTTGCGGAGTAATTCTGTTGAAGCAATTGCTATAGATGGGCAAGG